>JAEMRP010000204.1 GCA_016463265.1 Microbacteriaceae bacterium
CGGGACCGGATCCCGAGATGGTGCTCAGAGCATTTATTCGGTCTTCGGGAAGTTCGAGAACCCACCCGACAAGTTCGAACACGGCACGGGCGCGAGCCATGTGGTCGGCGGTGGCGCGAGACCCCGCGGATATCCCCGTCACCCCTCTGCCGACGAGTGCGGGGGTGTTGGGCATCGAGCGAACGACAGGGTTCGGCACGACCGATTCCATCGTCGCAGTGGTGATTCCCCCCGCGACCGACACGATGAGTGCGTCGGGGTCGAGAGCATCGGCGATGGCCTCAAGCAGGGACACGACCGCGGCCGGCTTCACCCCTACAATCACGAGCGATGCACCCTCAACCGCCCAGCGGTTTGCACCCGGGTCGGATTCGACAGACCGCGACTCAACGCCCGATCGGCTTGCCGTCGACGTTCGAGTGGTTGCGCGCACGGTCGCGGCTGGATCGGCGGCGCGCAAACCGTCGAGGATTGCCCCACCCATCGACCCTGTCCCGAGGAATGCAAAGGTTTCCAACATGGTGCCAGCGTATTATGACAACAGGCGCATCAGGCGCTTCCTGAAAGGACACACCGTGACCAGCGTTCTCCCTCTCATCACCGAATCCTTCGTGCTCGTTCACCTCACGGGAATGGCCATTCTTGTCGGAGCGTTCATTCTCCACATGCGATCGAAGGACAACTTTCCCTTTCGCATCATGGTGTGGGGTGCCTCAATCCAGTTGGTCACCGGCACAATCCTCGTTGGACTTGCGTACATGGGAGACGACGCACCCGATAACCTCAAAATCACGGTCAAGTTTCTGCTCGCTGCCGGGTCGTTAATCGCCGCGGTGCTCGGAGAAAAGCGCCAGTCAACCGGCGAAAAGAAACTTCAGCCGTTCTTCCACACCGCGGGTGGCTTAGCGGTCATCAGTCTCGTCATCGCCGTTCTCTGGAACGCCGAACTTTACGTCTAGTCGCGAAGGCGGCCGAAGAACTCGGTCAATAGCGCAGAACACTCATCGGCACGAACACCGCCGACGACCTCTCCGACTCTCGCGGGGAGGGTGCGAGTGCGTAGCAGGTCGGTGACACTGCCCGCCGCTCCCGCTTTGTCGTCCCACGCGCCGAAGACGACTTTGCTGATTCGAGAATTGAGGATCGCGCCGGCGCACATGACGCAGGGTTCGAGAGTGACGACCAGAGTGTGGTCGCTGAGGTTCCACTTGCCCGTTGCTGCCGCCGCGTCGCGCAACGCGACGACCTCGGCGTGCGCGGTCGGGTCCCGCGTCAATTCGCGTTCGTTTCGACCGCGGCCGACAATCGAACCGTCCGGAGCGAGCACGACAGCGCCGACGGGCACGTCATTCGACGTCAACGCAACCCGTGCGAGTCGAAGCGCCTCGTCCATCGCGCCGAAAGCCTCGGTCATCTGCCACTCCATTCGATAGATTGAAGCCTATGCGAGTCATAGTTGCCGATCACCCCCTCATCACTCACAAGCTCACGATGCTGCGTGACAAGACCACGCCGTCGTCGACATTTCGCACGCTCACCGACGAACTCATGACGCTTCTGGCCTACGAGGCGACGCGTGACGTCCGCGTTATCCCCCACCGCATTGAGACGCCGGTCGCACCGACCGAGGGCGTGGTTCTCGCCGAGCCGCACCCGCTTATCGTGCCGATTCTTCGGGCGGGACTCGGGATGCTCGATGGCTTGCTGCGATTGATGCCGAGCGCGGAAACAGGCTTTCTCGGGATGGTTCGTGACGAAACCACACTGCAGCCCAGCGTCTATGCAGAGCGCCTACCCGCGAAACTCACCGGTCGCCAGTGCTACGTGCTCGACCCCATGCTCGCAACTGGCGGATCGCTGATTGCCGCGATTGACTTCATGTTCGAGCGAGGCGCGACCGATGTCACCGCAGTCTGCCTGCTCGGATCACCCGAGGGGGTTGCCGCTGTCGAGAAAGCCGTTGCCGACCGTGACGTCACTC
>JAEMRP010000205.1 GCA_016463265.1 Microbacteriaceae bacterium
GGTACAGAAACGTATACGAGATTGGACTGGAGCGTTTCGGACCAGCGTTCGCCCGACGTCACATTTCCGAGAAGAGCACTCGCGATCTCTGGGCGATTCGAGTAATCCGTTCCCAGCGCAAGTTCGGTGGGATCGCTGGTGAGTACACCAATACCCACCGAATCAACCACAATCACCTGAGTGTTACCTTCGGTCGCATACTTGTCCACGAGTACCGCGAGAGTTGGGTCGACGCGATCAGGAGATTCGAGTAGCGTCTTTACTCGACCACCGAGAATGAAAGCGTCCCGCTGATACTCGGTAATAATTCGGTCTTGTTCAGACGCAGAGACGTAACCGACGACAGCCGCGCCCTGGGCGGCAAGAAGCACGCAGCTGACACCGACAATTGACGCGAGGAAGATGCGCCTCACGTCACAATCCTTAGGGTAAATCCGACGCCACGTACGGACTCCACCCATTCAGCGTTACCAAGCTTCTTGCGAATGCTCGCGACATGAGCATCAAGGGTTTTTGTCGTTCCGTACCATGTCGTTTGCCACACGTCACGAAGAATATCGGCTCGTCGAAACACAGTGCCGGGTTCTCGAGCAAGATAGGCAAGCAGATCAAACTCCTTTGGGGTGAGTGCAACCGATTTCTCACCAACGATGACCGTTCGCGATTTTGCGTCAATGACAAGTGAACCGACTTCGATATGTGTCACCGGCGCAACCGTTCCGCTGGCGCGCCTCATCACTGCGTGAATGCGTGCAACGAGTTCTTTGATGCCAAAGGGTTTCACCACATAGTCGTCGGCACCCATGTCGAGCACGGTCACGCGATCCATTTCGGTTTCCCGAGCGCTCGCCACGATGATGGGCACGTGTGAGAACGTCCGAATCTGACGGCACACTTCAGTTCCATCAATATCAGGGAGTCCGAGGTCAAGAATCACCGTGGTGATTCCGCCCCCTCGAACCTTTGCGACAGCCTCACTCCCGAGAACCACGTGCGTCACCGCATATCCGTTGTCGCGAAGGCCGTCGACGAGCGCGTCCGCGATTGCTCGATCGTCTTCTACCAGCAAAATCGTCATGCTTAGAGAGTGCCACGAATCCACTGGATTCAAGTACGTTTTGCGCGAACCTCCACAAACCTTGGAAGTTTCTTTACCAAACCAGGTTGTTCGCCTCGCGGAGGGAACCGAAATTACGCTCGACGCCTAGTCGACATCGAATTCATCGTCGACCCAGGCACCATCATCGGTCCGTAGTAACTGCCACGCGACGTACGCGACACCAGCGACAATTGCCACCGCAAGCCCCGTGGCGATAAATCCACGGATCCCTGATTTCTTGGGCGCGAGCGGCGTTTTCTGAATGAGCTTCCGGCCCGCAAGTTGACTCAAACCGCCAAGTAACCGTCCCGCGGACTCAAGAACGTCCCGCTGACGACCGAATGCATTGTTTGCGGCATCGCGAAGCACCGCGCGTTCTCGCGAATATGACCGGGACATTGTTACTCCTTCGACCTCTACATTATGACTCACCAGTGTCTCGAGCGCACACCAAGACGAGGCACAATAGACACATGTCAATTCACACACAGACCGCAACAATCCACACCAATCACGGGGATATCCGAATAAATCTTTTCGGAAACCACGCACCGAAAACGGTCGAGAATTTTGTCGGTCTCGCCAACGGGACCAAAGAATGGACGCACCCCCAGTCAGGGGAAAAATTGACTACGCCGCTTTACAACGGTGTAGTTTTCCACCGAATAATTCCGGGCTTCATGATTCAGGGCGGCGATCCTCTAGGGAAGGGTTTTGGCGGTCCCGGCTACCAGTTCGACGATGAGATTCATCCTGAGCTCAACTTCAGCCAACCCTTTATCGTGGCGATGGCTAACTCCGGCCCTGGTACGAACGGATCGCAGTTTTTTATTACCACTGCACCAACACCGTGGTTGCA
>JAEMRP010000041.1 GCA_016463265.1 Microbacteriaceae bacterium
AATCGCTTCAGCGCCGTTCCCCAGCGAACTGGTCTGTATAACCCTTCCCACGAGAGGGACTCGTGTGGGTTCGCGATGGTCACCACGATGTGTGGCTCGCGCCGACGAGTACCTTCGCGGTCGCACGACACTGCCGATACCGGTTTCTGCGCATGACGCCCCGATACACTTCTAACGAAGTCCACACCCACCACAAAGGACACCATGAGACGCGCCAAGATTGTTGCCACGCTGGGACCGGCAACGAACAGTTATGACACAATCCGAGCCGTTATCGAAGCGGGTGTCGACGTTGCCCGCATGAATCTCAGCCACGGAACTTACGAGATTCATGAAGCGGTATTCGCCAACATCAAAAAGGCAGCAGCTGACCTCGGAAAGCCGGTCGCTGTGCTCGTCGACCTGCAAGGGCCCAAGATCCGACTCGGGAAGTTTGCCGACGGTCCCCACGACCTCGCTGTCGGAGACATCTTCACGATCACGACCGAAGACATCGAGGGCACGAAAGAAATGTGTGGGACGACGTTCAAGGGGTTGCCGCAGGACGTTGCTGCCGGTGACACACTCCTCATCGATGATGGCAAGGTGAACGTCCGAGTACTCGACACGGACGGGGTCCGGGTTCGCACCGAGGTTGTCGTTGGCGGAACCGTCTCCAACAACAAGGGCATCAACCTCCCCGGTGTCGCCGTCAACGTGCCAGCGCTGAGCAAGAAGGACGAAGACGATTTGCGATGGGGTCTTCGAATTGGGGCGGATTACATCGCGCTCTCGTTTGTGCGCAGTGCGTCCGATGTCACACGTGTGCACGAAATTATGGCGGAAGAAGGAATTAGGCTCCCCGTCATCGCCAAGATTGAAAAGCCCCAGGCCGTCGAGGCGATTGACGAGATCGTCGACGCCTTCGATGCGATCATGGTCGCTCGCGGAGACCTCGGTGTCGAATTACCCCTCGAGCAGGTACCGCTTGTTCAAAAGCGCATTGTCGAAGCCGCCCGTCGCATGGCGAAACCCGTCATCGTCGCAACGCAGATGCTCGAGTCGATGATCTCGTCACCCGTCCCAACTCGTGCCGAGACGTCCGACGTTGCCAATGCGATCCTCGACGGTGCGGACGCCGTCATGCTGTCTGGTGAAACGAGTGTCGGAGAGTTTCCGGCGATCACGGTGGCCACCATGGCGCGGATCATTGAAAACACGGAAGAACACGGGCTCGAGCGCATTTTGCCCCTCGGCACGAAGCCGCGCACCCAGGGCGGTGCAATTACTCTCGCCGCGGCCGATGTCGCAGACTTCGTCGAGGCAAAATACGTCTGCGTTTTCACCGAATCCGGAGACTCCGCCCGCCGCATGTCGCGCCTCCGCTTCCGTATTCCCATGAAGGCTTTCGCGACAGACGAGTCGATTCGTCGTCGCATGGCGCTGTACTGGGGAATCACGTCCTATCTGGTTGAGCCGGTCACACACACCGACCAGATGTTCACCGAGGTCGACGAATCGCTCATCGCGGAAGGACTCGCACAGCCGGGTGACAAGGTTGTCGTTATCTCGGGTTCGCCTCCGGGAGTCGCCGGATCGACGAACGATATTCGCGTGCACGTTGTCGGCACCGAGATGCCGAAGCACTGACGAATTGAGAAAGGACGGGGAGAATTCCCCCGCCCTCTCGTTGTGCCGGATGTGGGACTTGAACCCACACGCCCTTACGGACAAAGCATTTTGAGTGCTTCGCGTCTGCCATTCCGCCAATCCGGCTCCAGGTGAAAACGATACCGTAGGCTGAACCCGTGAGTGAAACCGTAGCCCGTCGCGTTGTGGTTGCTGAGGACGAGGCACTCATCCGAATGGACATTGTCGAGGTCTTGCGTGAGAACGGCTTCGACGTGGTTGGCGAAGCGGCGGATGGCGAGGTAGCAATCGAGCTCACTCGGGAACTTCGACCCGATCTCGTCATCATGGACATCACAATGCCAAAAATGGATGGACTGACCGCGGCTGAGGCAATCGGGAAAGACCGACTGGCTCCGGTGGTGATGCTTACGGCGTTTGCCCAATCTGAGTTCATCGCGCGAGCGGTCGAAGCGGGCGCGATCGCCTACGTTGTCAAACCCTTCACACCAGAACGACTCTTGCCGCAGATTGAAGTGGCGTTGTCTCGACATCAAGAACTTCTCGCCGTGGAGGCGGAAGTGACCGATGCGCTCGAGCGGCTCGAAACGCGCAAGATTCTCGATCGCGCGAAAGGCTTGTTGCAAGAAAAGATGAAGCTGACAGAACCCGAGGCGTTCCGCTGGATTCAAAAAGCCTCAATGGACCGACGCCTAACGATGACCGAAATTGCTCAGGCTGTCATAGACCAGTTGAATCCCTCGTCTTAGAGGTCGCCGGAGGCGATGTGGGGCATGTTCCCGTAGGTTGCGGTGACTTCCGTTACGACTACTCGATATCCCTTGTACCAACGGTCGACCTGACTCTTGGCCGTTCGGTGATCGTCGAAGCGTCCCAGTTTGGTGAGAGCTGCCATGTCCGTGAAATAGTAGATGGCGTTGGTGCACAGCCCATCCTGTGAAACCCATCGGTCGGTGCCCAAAAATCCAGTGATTGACTTCGCGGCGTTTTCGATCGCGGCGTCCAATACATGGAACTCGTCGTCGTAGTCGCCTGGCTCGAAAATAAACTGGGCGGCAATCATCGGTCGCGTAGCAGGTTCGTGATGCGGACCGTGGACAATCGCTCACCGGCCTCGTTGGTGACGATGATTTCGTGAACACAAATCGTTTTCCCGAGTGAGATGGCGGTGCACGTGCCGGTAACCCAACCATCCGCGATGCTCCTCGTGTGCGTGGCGTTGATGTCAATACCGACCGCATAACGGCCCGCGCCGGCGTGGACCGCCGCAGCTACGCTCCCCAGAGTTTCTCCCAGAACGACGTGGGCTCCGCCGTGCAAGATTCCGACGACCTGGCGGTTTCCCTCGACCGGCATGCGCCCGACCGTTCGTTCTGCAGAGATTTCGAGGAGCTCGATTCCCATCTTGCGGGTCAGTTCGCCGCCACCCGACGAGAACCTCTCTTGCAATTCGGGATCAAGGTTGTCGAGTACTCCCACAGTGCAATCCTTCCGTCGGCGGCGCTCGGTAGGCTAAAGCCGTGAGCGACACGGAAAAGCCTACCCTTCTCGTTATCGATGGTCATTCGCTCGCGTTCCGCGCTTTTTACGCCCTTCCGCTCGAATCGTTCCAGACCTCGGGCGGACAGCACACAAATGCGATTCATGGCTTCTTGTCAATGTTTCTCACGATTCTGCAGGCCGAAAAGCCCACCCACGTGGCGGTCGCGTTCGACATCTCGCGTTATTCGTTCAGAACCGCAGAATACCCCGATTACAAGGGGACCCGAGGCGAGACGCCACCTGAGTTCATCGGTCAGGTTCCGCTGCTCCAAGAAGCACTCCGAGCGATGCGCATCGAGACGATGCAAATCGAGAACTACGAAGCGGACGATATTCTCGCGACACTGGCGACGAAGGGAGAAGCCGCCGGTCTCGAGGTTCTGGTGGTTTCCGGCGACCGTGACACCTTCCAACTTGTCACCGACAAGGTCACGGTGTTGTATCCGAGCGCGCGCGGTGTGTCCGAGCTGAAGCGATACACCCCCGCGGCGGTCGAAGAACGCTACGGCATTCGGCCAGACCAGTATCCCGATATTGCGGCGTTGGTCGGTGAGACCTCCGACAATCTGCCCGGGGTCGACAAGGTGGGCGAAAAGACCGCGGTGAAATGGATTCAGCAATACGGTTCACTCGACGAGGTGCTCGCACACCGGGACGAGATTGGTGGCGTCGTCGGCAACAATCTGCGCGAGCAAATCGGTAACGTCGAACGGAACGCACGACTCAACAAACTTGTTCGCGATCTCGAACTTCCGGTTCCTCTCGATGGATTGATCCGACGCCCGATCGAGCCGACTGAGGTCGTTGAAGTGTTCGATCGACTGCAGTTTCGTTCGCTCAAGCAACGGGTCTTGCAGTTCGGAGGGGCGGCGGCCGATGTGGCGACTGCGCCACCAACACATGCACCGAGCACGCCGATTCGTGAACAGATTCCAGCGCCCATTCCGCGCCACATGGGGGACGAAGAACTTGCGAAATGGTTGACGGATAACGCAGATGAGCGAATTGGACTCTTCATCGAACGCGGTGATGACGGCTTCGCTATCGGTCTCGCTACTCACGACGTGTGCGTGAGGTCCGTTCGGGCGACTGACTCACTAGACCATGTAGCGTTCGACGCCTGGCTTGCTGGCACGACCCCCAAAATTGTCCACGACGGAAAGGCCCTCGGGCATCTCCTCGCGGAATTCGATCTCTCGCTCGGCGGAATCGTTCGCGACACAAGGGTTGCGGCGTGGCTACTCGATTCGTCGACAAAGTCGTTGGTGCTACCCGAAATTGCCCGGGCACTCACGGGCCTCGATGTCCCGGTTGCAGATCCCAATGAACTCGTTCCTTCGGTAGACCCATCAAGTACCGCGACGACCGCGTGGATTCTGACCCAACTTGACGCTGAGCTCGAAGAACGCCTCGACGAGGGCCAACAGTCCATTGAGCGTGAGATCGAGGTCCCCCTCATTCCAGTCCTTCTCGACATGGAACGCGTCGGAATTGCGATGGATGCGGGCATTCTGGACGACATTTATACCCGCCTCACGTTAACCGCAGACGCGAAGGCCGCCGAACTGTTCGCCATGATCGGCACCGAAATGAATCTGTCGTCGCCGAAGCAGCTGCAAGAAGTCCTGTTCGACACACTGGGGATGCCCAAAACGCGCGCAACCAAAACCGGTCACTCAACAGACGCCGCGTCCCTTGCCGACTTGCAGGCGTCAAACCCCCACCCGTTCCTTGACGGCTTGCTCGAACATCGCGAGCAGACCAAACTCGCCCAAATCGTTGAAGTCCTGCGCAAAAGCATCCAACCCGATGGTCGAATCCACACCACTTACGATCAAACGGGCACAACGACGGGGCGGCTCTCGTCCTCGGAACCGAACCTCCAGAACATCCCGATACGCAGCGATGTCGGTGCTCAGATTAGGGCCGCGTTCATCGCCGACTCGGCCCACGATTGTCTCCTCACCGCCGATTATTCACAGATTGAGATGCGCATCATGGCGCACCTGTCTGGCGACGAGGGACTCATAGAGGCGTTCAGGTCGGGGGAGGACCTCCATCGTTATGTCGGGGCGAAGGTGTTCGGTGTCGATCCAGGCGACGTGACACCGGCAATGCGTTCGAAAGTCAAGGCGATGTCCTACGGACTCGCCTATGGACTTTCCGCATTCGGCCTCGCCAAGCAATTGCGAATCGACAACAAAGAAGCAAAATCGCTGATGTCCGACTATTTCGACCGTTTCGGTGGTGTTCGAGATTACCTTCGATCCGTCGTCGAACAAGCGCGCAAGGATTTGTTTACCACGACTGTGTTCGGTCGAAAGCGACAATTTGGAGACCTTGCCAGCTCGAATCGAATGGTTCGTGATAACGCGGAACGAGCAGCGTTGAACGCCCCGATTCAGGGGACGTCGGCCGACATAATGAAAATTGCGATGATTCGCGCCGTCGAGGGTCTGCACAACGCGTCACTGTCGTCAAGGCTTCTGCTCCAGGTTCACGACGAACTCATTTTTGAAGTTGCACCGGGCGAAACCGACCGCCTTCGGGTGATCGTCGAAGACGCAATGGAACACGCTGTCGCGCTCTCTGTCCCGCTTGACGTCCAGATCGGGCTCGGGTTGTCCTGGAAAGAGGCGGGTCACTAGGCTTCTGGCATGACCGAAAAACGCACTCCGACCGCTGTTGACCTCATTGCCGAGAAATGGGTGGACACTCTCTGCGAGTTGGACCCCGATTTTCGCATTTGGCTTGGTCGCGGCGGCGATGTGTCCCAGTTCGCCGACTATTCGCCGAACGGTCACGCGCTCTATGACGCAGCCGTTCGTTCGACCCTCACTGCTCTGCGATCGGCGGATGCCGTTGATGATGTCGATCGTGTGACCAAATTGGACCTCACGGGAGACCTCGAACTGGCCCTCGAGTTGAGCGAGTCGAAGTGGCACTTGCGAGACCTCAACAACATCGCCTCACCCGCTCAAGGAATCCGCGACGTGTTCGATCTCATGCCAACCGATGGGGTCGACGCGTGGGAAACTATTGCTGCAAAGCTCGGCAATATCTCGGCGGCCCTTGGTGGCTATCGCCAGACCCTCGCAGAGGGCATTCGACAAGGATTCGTTCCGGCTCGTCGCCAGATTGTCGAAGTGATTTCTCAGGCGGAGCGAAACGCCGGTCCAGAGGGCTTCTTTATCGACTTCGCAACGAACACCGCACCGAGCGACTTGCCCGAGTCCCTGCGCGCCGACCTTCTGTTCGCGGCTGAATCCGCGCGTCTCGCGTACCTTGAGTTCGCGACGTTCCTCCGCGACGAACTCGCTCCGGCGTCCCACGACCACGACGGCGTCGGTCGCGAGGACTACGGTCTGCATTCCCGCCACTTCCTTGGGGCGACGGTCGATCTGGACGAAACGTACGAGTGGGGTCTGGACGAACTGGGCCGAATGAGGGCGGAACAAGAGACGATTGCGAAGCGAATTGCGGGTGGGTCGGTGGCCGACGCCGTAGCGGCTCTCGACAACGACCCGACGCGAAAGATACACGGCACCGAAGCGTTACAGGCGTGGATGCAAAAACTCTCGGACAATGCGGTGCGAGAGCTGGGCAAGGAACACTTCGAGATCGCCGAACCCATGCGTAATCTCGAGTGCCACATCGCCCCAACGAAGGAGGGCGGGATCTATTACACCGGTCCGTCCGACGATTTCTCGCGGGCCGGCCGAATGTGGTGGAGCGTGCCAGAGGGTGTCACTGAGTTCGACACCTGGCGTGAAACAACCACCGTGTATCACGAGGGCGTGCCCGGACACCACCTGCAAGTCTCTCAAGCGGTCTACAACTCGGCACAGTTGAACACGTGGCGTCGTCAACTAGCCGGCTCATCGGGTCACGCGGAGGGCTGGGCGCTCTACGCCGAGCGCCTCATGGCGGAACTCGGATATCTTGATGACGACGGAGACCGCTTCGGGATGCTGGACGGTCAGCGCATGCGCGCTGCTCGAGTCGTTCTCGACATCGGAGTCCACCTCGGCAAGAAGCGGCCGGACGGAAATGGTATCTGGGATGCGGATTTCGCTTACGATTTCATGCGCGATAACGTTCTCATGGAAGACGAATTCGTGCGGTTTGAAGTCAATCGCTACCTGGGCTGGCCCGGACAAGCCCCGTCCTACAAAATAGGTCAGCGCATCTGGGAGGACCTTCGCGCAGAATCCCAACGACGAGAAGGCGCATCGTTCTCGCTCGCCGCGTGGCACAAACGCGCCCTCGATATCGGCGGAACGGGCCTCGACACCCTTCGCACAGCCGTGCTGGGAGACTGGTAGCGGTTGCGAACCCGCGATAGCGGGCGTTAGACTTGAGTGTTGCCGTCCGGCAGCACATCCCTGTCCGCCGCCCGCGTGAAGAGATTTGCGTGGGCATTATTT
>JAEMRP010000042.1:0-4101 GCA_016463265.1 Microbacteriaceae bacterium
AGAACAAGGGCGAGCCGATTGCCGGTGTCACCATCAACCTCACGGGTGGCGGTGGATACGCGGCAACGGTGATGACCGACGCCGAGGGCAAATTCACGGCGGGAGTTCCAGAAAAAGAAGCCGACTATTCGGTGTCCGTCGATGAAACCACTCTTCCCGATGGCATCGCGGTTATCGACAATCCTGCAACCGAATTCGTCGAGGCAAACGTTCAAACGGTGACGGTCGGTCCGGGTGGACGAGCCACCATGAACTTTTTCATCGGACAGGGCGAACGCCAAGTCACGAGCATGTTCGACCAAGTCGTTCAGCGACTCATTTCAGGCCTCAACTTCGGTCTCATGTTGGCGCTCGCATCGGTGGGTCTCTCGCTGATTTATGGCACCACCGGTATTTCGAACTTCGCGCACGCCGAACTCGTCACCTTCGGGGCAATCGCCACCCTTGGACTGGTTGTCGTGATGGGCGAGGGGATGTTGTGGCTCGCAATCCCCCTCGCGATCGTCCTCTCTGCCGGCTTCGGCTGGGGGCTGGACGCCGCACTATGGGCGCCTCTCAGACGACGGGGAATGGGACTCGTGCAACTAATGATCGTCTCTATCGGGCTATCGCTCGGCATTCGGTACACATATCAGTTCTTCATCGGGGGTGTGACCGAGAACCTTCCGGGTTCGGGCGCCGAGCGTTTCAACCTTTTCGGGTCAGTCTCGCTCAGCATTATCGACATCGTCAGCATGGGGGTGTCGGTCTTGCTCATCATCGCATTCGCCTGGTGGCTCAGCGCATCGAAGATCGGCAAGGCAACACGAGCGATCTCGGACAACCCCAGCCTCGCCGCATCGTCGGGAATCGACGTAGACGGTGTCGTCCGGATTGTCTGGATCATCGGATCTGCGCTGGCTGGTTTCTCGGGAATTCTGTGGGCCTATTTCCGCCCCGGTATTCGCTGGGATATGGGCGGTCAGATCCTGCTGCTCATCTTTGCCGCGACGACCCTGGGCGGACTCGGCACGGCCTACGGTGCGTTGGTCGGTTCACTCATCGTGGGAATCCTCGTCGAGGGTTCGAGCCTGTTCATCCCCTCTGACCTCAAATACGTCGGAGCGCTCGTGGTCCTCATCGGGATCCTGCTGTTCCGCCCTCAAGGAATTCTCGGACGCAAGGAAAGGGTGGGATAGCTCATGGACTTCCTCGCAATCTTCAACTCATCAATCTCGTTCATCCTCGCCCCGACGACCATTGCCTATGCTCTGGCCACACTGGGTCTTGCGGTTCACTTCGGTTTCGGAGGACTTCTCAATATGGGTATGGCGGGCTTCATGGCCCTCGGTGCATACGGCTACGCGATAGGCGTTTTGACGTTCGGACTCCCGTGGTATTTCGCCGCGTTTGTCGGGATCGGTGCGTCAGTCGTTTTTGCGCTGATTCTCGGAATTCCCACGCTGCGACTTCGGGGCGACTATCTCGCGATTGTGACAATTGCGGCGGCGGAAATCGTTCGATTGTTGCTGCTGAGTTCGGCCTTCGGCGGAATCACCGGCTCTGCTGATGGGCTTTCGGGCTTCAACGGCCCCGGAGGAACCATCACCAACCCGACGGTTGGCGCCGGTGGTTTCAACGAATCGAACCCGATTCCGCCCGGCGATTACGGATTCGTACCCTTCTTAGACAACGAACGCACCTGGTATCTCCGCATCGTCGGAATCATCATTCTGACGCTCGCAATCTTCCTCGTGTGGCGACTGGTGAATTCACCGTGGGGTCGGGTCATTAAGGGAATCCGTGAAGACGAGGACGCCGTGCGTTCGCTCGGCAAGAACGTCTTTGCCTACAAGATGCAGGCTCTCATCATCGGTGGTGTGCTTGGCGCTCTCGGCGGTCTCATGCTCGCCTTCTCGACCAACGTCAACTCGTCGGTGTACGTGACCTCGCTCACGTTCTTCCTCTGGACCGCGCTGCTCCTCGGCGGCGCCGCAACGGTGTTCGGTCCGCTAGCGGGTTCGATCATCTTCTGGGTGCTCCAGGCATTCCTCGGGTTGCTCTTCCCCGCGCTCGCAGACGCCGGACTGATGCCCTTCACCACCATCCAGGCAGCGCAGATCAAATACATCATTGTCGGATTCGCGCTGGTTCTCCTCGTGGTCTACCGACCTCAAGGTCTATTCGGAAACAAGAAGGAGTTGACCTTTGTCAAGTAACGAATCCTCCTCAACCCCCGTCAAGTCAACCGGCTTGCACGTCGGTGCAATCAAGCCCGGTGTCGCCAAGAAGGACCCCATCCTGGTCGCGGACGGCGTCCACCGCCAGTTTGGTGGACTGGTCGCCGTCGACGTCGAGCACGTTGAAATCCCCCGCAACGCCATTACAGCGCTCATCGGGCCCAACGGCGCAGGAAAAACCACGTTCTTCAACCTGCTCACCGGATTCGACCAGCCAGATAGGGGTGCGTGGTCGTTCAACGGGAATTCCCTTGCGAAACTCTCCGCGTTCAAGGTGGCGCGCAGGGGACTGATTCGCACGTTCCAGTTGACGAAGGCTCTGGGCCTCCTCACGGTCATGGACAACATGAAGCTGGGAAGCACGGAACAGACCGGCGAAAAACTCAGCGCAAGCCTTTTTCCCTTCCTCTGGAAGAAGAAAGAAATTGAAATCGAGGCGAAAGCCCTCGAAATCCTGACTCGGTTCAAACTCGACACCAAGCGCGACGACTTCGCCGCGTCGCTTTCGGGAGGGCAGCGCAAGCTACTCGAAATGGCGCGTGCTCTCATGACGAACCCGGAACTCGTCATGCTCGACGAGCCGATGGCGGGTGTCAACCCCGCGTTGACACAGTCGCTGCTGGACCACATTCTCAACCTCAAAAAAGACGGCATGACCGTCCTCTTTGTCGAACACGACATGCAGATGGTTCGCCACATCGCAGACTGGGTCATCGTTATGGCCGAAGGAAAGGTCGTCGCCGAAGGCGCACCCGACGAGGTCATGAAAAACCCCGCCGTCATCGACGCGTATCTCGGTAGCCACCAAGACATCGACCTTGGGGCCGTGACCGGCCGCATTACGCTGCCGAAGATTTCGAAGGAGAAGTAATGGCGTCGAAGACCGAAATCCCTGTCGTCGAGACGAAGGACCTGTTTGCGGGCTACCTTCCCGGTGTCAACATTCTCAACGGAACCAACCTCTACGCCAACAAGGGTGAACTCATCGGCATCATCGGCCCCAACGGTGCCGGAAAGTCGACCCTGCTCAAGGCGATCTTCGGATTGGTCAAGGTCCGCGAAGGATCCATCACCCTCAACGGCGACGACATCACCGGGCTCAAGGCAAACCAACTCGTGGCCCGCGGTGTCGGCTTCGTCCCGCAGTCGAACAACGTGTTCCCGAGCCTCACAATCGAAGAAAACCTTCAGATGGGGCTGTACCAGAATCCCAGCGCGTACAACGAGCGCCTCGAGTTCGTGACCAGTATTTTCGCCGAACTGGGAAAGCGACTCAAGCAGCGTGCAGGCTCGCTCTCGGGCGGTGAACGCCAAATGGTGGCCATGAGCCGTGCGCTCATGATGGACCCGACCGTGCTCCTCCTCGACGAGCCCAGCGCTGGTCTGTCGCCGGTGCGCCAAGATGAGGCATTTATTCGTGTCTCCGAGATCAATAAGGCCGGTGTGACGACCATCATGGTTGAGCAGAACGCACGTCGCTGCCTTCAGATCTGTGACCGTGGATATGTTCTCGACCAGGGCAAGGATGCTTACACCGGAACCGGTCGCGACCTCCTCAACGACCCCAAGGTCATCGGGCTGTACCTCGGTACGCTCGGCGCCTAAAACAGCACGTCATAACGGGGTCGACCATCAGGTCGGCCCCGTTTGTCGTCTCACTCCAGCAGGCAACAGAAAAGGCCCCGGGCGAACCCGGGGCCTTCCCTTGAGTCAGCGACTCAACACAATCGGATTATCCTGCGTAGGGAACCGAGGTGTTGTCGTTGATGAACTCGTATACCTGGATTGATGCTTCGGTGGGGTCTCCAACTTCGTTGAAGGTGATGGGGCCCGAGACACCGTCGTAGTCTGCGGTTCCGCCACCAATGATGATGTCGGCGCA
>JAEMRP010000042.1:4201-7588 GCA_016463265.1 Microbacteriaceae bacterium
TCGAGGTTCAGTCCGGGGACCGTTCCCTTTGCACCTTCGAGAAGTCCGGGCTCGAAGTCCTCGCTGTAGTTGGCAACGTTTCCGTCAACAAGGTAAACCTTGTCTGCGGGGAAGCCACCACCGATGAGCTTCGGAGCAATGGTCTTGAGTTCTTCGAACGTGATCAGAACGATCGCGTCGGGGTTAGCCGCAGTGACCTCAGAAATCTGAGCGTCAAAGTTGGTGTCACCCGTGTTGAACGTCGGCTGTGAAACAACCTCTCCACCGGCCGCAACGAAAGCTGCGGTCGTGAAGCCAGCGAGGCCGCTGGTGAAGTTTCCAGCATCGTCCTTGGCTCCGTCGCCGTTTCCGTACGAGTCGTTGAGGACGATCATGCCGAGGGTCTGAATACCGTCAGCAGCGATCAGGTTTCCGAGAACTTCACCCTGGAGGACGTCCGAAGGAGCGGTACGGAAGTACAGTCCCTTGTCGTCATACGTGGTGAGAGCAGCCGAAGTGTTTGCCGGCGAGAACTGGATAACTCCAGCGCCAACAACCTGGTCGATGAACTGAAGCGAGGTACCCGACGATGCGGCACCGATGATGGCCGAAACGCCAGCGTCGAGAAGACGCGGAACTTCGGTCTCGTATGCCTTGTTGTCGGTGTCGCCCGAGTCACCCCAGGTGACCTCAACGGTGACGCCCTTGGCAGCATCGTTGATGTCCTTGACGGCAAGTGCTACACCGGCTTCTTCGGGGGGTCCGAGGAATGCCAGGCTTCCGGTTTGAGGAAGAGCAGTACCGATCTTGAGGGTCAGGTCGCCGACGGGGTCTACAGCACCATCGGTGCCTGCTGCACAGCCGCTCAGCACGAGTGCTGAGGTACCGAGCATAGCAAGACCACCGAGAAGCGATGCGACCTTACGGGAGGCTGAAGCCTTCGCAAATGCGCCCATTTTTCTCCTTGATTTTTTCATGGAGCAACGAATCGGACGATTCGCCGCTTGCGTATACGCTATCTATGCATCGGGGTAAATGCAAAATCGACGTTAACAGTGGGCAACACTTAAATTGACAACATTCTCGCTCGCCGTGCCCCATCCACAACGATTTCAGGCGGTACGACGCCGATTTCGTTGCGCCATGTCGATGATAAGCGCGAGTAAACCAACCCACACGAGCGCGAAACCGATGAGCCGCACGGGGGGCATGGGTTCGTTCATGACAAAAACGCCAATAATGAACTGCAGTGTCGGCGCGACATACTGCATGAACCCCATCCACGACAGTGGAACCCGCGATGAGGCAAAACCAAAGAGCAGAAGCGGGATAGCGGTGACGGGGCCGAGACCGATGAGGAGCGCGGTGTTTAGGGGGTCTTGCGCACCGAAGTTGAGCGTGCCGGCAGCGATTTCGATCGCAACAAAGATGACCGCGACCGGGACAAGCCACATCGTCTCGAAGGTCAGGCTCTGGGTCGCGTTAAGAGTCCCCCCGATGCGGTTCTTCACCAGTCCATAAATGGCAAATGAGCCAGCGAGGATGAATGCGAACCAGGGAATCTGTCCATACCCGGCGACGAGGATTGTGACCGCAACGGCAGCGAGCCCCATTGCCACCCACTGCAACGGGCGGAGCTTTTCCCCCAGCACGAGCACACCCAGCAGGATGGTGACAAGCGGGTTGATGAAATAACCGAGTGAGGCTTCCACGATGTGCCCGGTCAGGTTGGCGATGATGTAAAACTGCCAGTTGACGTAAATGAGAACGCCCGCAGCAATGGTGTAGAGCACGATTTTTCTGTCCCGCAGCAACGCCACGGTGGCGGTGAACTGTTTCGTCACGACAAGAATCCCGACGCAGAACAAAATCGACCACAGGATTCGCCAGGACACGATCTCCCAGGGGCCGGTGCTTCCGAGAATGACGAAGTACAGGGGGAGGAATCCCCACAGGAAATAGGAACTCAGTCCGGCAACAACGCCGCTGGTCCGGGTAGGGGTACTCACCGTTTCACCCTACTCGCCAACGCGAAAGGCCCCCGCGACGAACGCGGGAGCCTTCCGAGGGATTAGTTAGCGCTTAACAATCGCAAGCACGTCGCGAGCCGAGAGAACGAGGTACTCGACCCCGTCGTACTTGATTTCGGTTCCGCCGTACTTCGAGTACAGAACGACGTCGCCGACGGCGACATCGAGGGGAACGCGGTTTCCGTTATCATCAATGCGGCCGGGGCCGATTGCAACAACTTCACCCTCTTGGGGCTTTTCCTTGGCCGAATCAGGAATGACAATTCCCGAAGATGTGACCTGTTCAGCAGCGAGCTGCTGAATGACAATGCGATCTTCGAGCGGCTTGATAGCGACCGACACGGTTGACCTCTTCCTTTGTGGACGATGTGAGCGCACGGTAGCGTGCGGTTCCCAGTTTACCGCGCGAATTAGCACTCTCCAAACGCGAGTGCCAATGTGAGTAACTGCGAGAATGAACGCATGGACCGCGCGGATGCCGAATTACTCCTCACCAGTGAGGCCTTGACGTTGCTCGCCAGTCTCCCGCCTTACCGAGCGGCCGACAGTGTGGTTCAGGCTGTGTCTGCTCTTCGAGACCGAGGGGTTTCTCCCGAGATGACTCGGGTTGTTCTCCGGCAGCGCCGACTTCGCGCGCAAGCGAAACCAAAGTTCGGCGATTTCGCCGCACGCATGTTCTTCACAGAGAACGGCCTGCAGCAAGCGACTCGACTGGACGTCGCGGCCCACCACGCCGTGCGCTTTCGCACCCTCGGTGATGTCACCGTGGGTGACCTAGGCTGCGGGATCGGGGGCGACGCGCTCGCCCTGGCCGGACTTGGTCTGCGCGTCATCGCAATCGATCGCGACGAGTCCACCGCCGCACTCGCGACCTACAACCTCGCCCCGTTCGACAATGCGAGCGTCGAACAGGGTGACGCCGAGAGCGTCGACCTTTCACGGTTCGGTGCGTTATGGTTCGACCCTGCTCGTCGCTCGAAAGACAAACGTTTGTCGAATCCCGTTGACTGGTCACCCTCGCTCGAGTGGGTGTTCGATGTTGCGCAGACAATCCCCAGCGGAATCAAATTGTCACCCGCCATCGCCCACGAATTGTTGCCCGATGGCGTTGAGGCGCAGTGGGTCGAGGATTCCGGCGACACCGTCGAATGTGTCGTGTGGACCGGCACACTCGCCCGGCCAAACGTGGCTCGAAGCGCATTGATTTTGGGAGCGGAGTCCGCCGAGCTCACCGCGAGTGCACCCGACTCGGTAGTAGAGGTCGGTGACGTCGGTGCATATGTCTATGACCCGAGCGGAGCTGTCATCCGTGCCCAGCTGCTCGGGACACTCGCGCGACAACTCGGCGCACACACCATCGCCTCGTCGATTGCCTATT
>JAEMRP010000206.1 GCA_016463265.1 Microbacteriaceae bacterium
ATGAGGTGGTGGGCAGGGAAGCCCTCACCCACATGATCGGCGTCGGGGGTTTCGTCGATGTTGAGAGCATCGAGCCCAATCGTGCGCACTCCGCGGTCGAGGAGGAACGACACCAGTCCGGCATCGAGGAACGGGTTGTCGAAATATGCGGGGTCGCCGTAGTGACGCGCCCAGCCGGTGTGCACGAGGACGATGTCGCCGGCGCGGGCGGACTCGGCGTCGGCCCGAACGGAATCGAGTGTGATCCGCTCTCGAGCCGCAACGCCGTCACAGCGCAGCACCACACCTCGACCGACGAATCGGCCCAATGGGACTTCATCGATTTTGTCGGTGTCGTCGTCGAAGTGGAACGGTGCGTCGACGTGCGTTCCGCTCTGGCTGCCCATCTGAATCGACACGAGGTTGAATCCATCTTTTGCAATAGTCGCGTGTTGGACGATGTGCGGAACGGGGTCGCCGGGGTACACCACGGTCTCGGCTGTGATTTCGCGGGAAAGGTCAACGACACGAACTATCTCCATGAGAAAAAACTATTGCCTGTGAGGCAAGAAGGGAATAGCATGGCGTCACATTGTTTTGCCAACCTTTAGAGAGGACAACAATGAGCACCGTTGCTCACAACCCCAAACCAAAAATCACCGAGGTCGAAGGCTTCGGAATTGACACCATCCCCGACGCCGACCGTACGTCGACGCCGCGCGACTTGTTCCGCATTCAGTTCGGAGGCGCAAACACGTTCGCCACTGTTCTTCTGGGAACGTTCCCCATCTTCTTCGGACTCTCCTTCTGGGAGGGCGTCGGTGCCGCCGTGCTCGGCGTGCTCGTCGGAACACTGTTCCTCATGCCGATGGGACTCTTCGGGCCCAAAACCGGAACCAACAACGCGGTCGCATCCGGCGCACACCTCGGTGTCACCGGACGTATCGCTGGTTCGTTCCTGTCGCTCCTGACCGCAATCGCGTTCTACTCGATTTCGGTGTGGGTCGGCGGTGACGCGCTCGTTGGCGCGTTCGTTCGCTTGTTCGGCGCAGAAGACACCCCGATGCTGCGCATTGGGCTCTATGCGCTCATCGGACTCATCGTGATCGTCGTCGTGGTCTACGGCTACCAGTTCATGTTGTTCATCAACCGCATCGCGGTGTGGGCCAACTCGATTCTGATGTTGCTCGCCATCGTCGCGTTTGCCAGCGTCTTTGACCCTTCGTACGCCGGGTCGGGTGAATACCTGCTCGGTGGTTTCTGGCCGACGTTCATTCTGTCCGCACTCATCGTCATGTCGAACCCGATTTCGTTCGGCGCCTTCCTCGGTGACTGGTCGCGCTATATCCCGAACGGTACCTCGAACAGCAAGCTCGCGCTCGCAACGTTCGGCGCCCAGGCGATGACCTTGATTCCGTTCATTTTCGGTGTCGCCACGGCGACGCTGGTAACCGGCGGAGACTACGTTGTCGGATTGATCGGCGCCGCACCCGAATGGTACGCCTACCTCATCATCATCGTGGCGTTCGTCGGCGGCCTGTCAACGGGAAGCACCTCGCTCTACGGAACCGGCCTCGACTTCTCGTCTGTGTTCCCCAAGCTCTCGCGTGTTCAAGCGACCATCGCCATCGGAGCCGTCGCGTTTGCCTTCATCGTGGTGGGTCGTCTGTACTTCGACCTGCTCGGTGCTGTCAACGGATTCGTCGGCGCGATTGTGGTGACCACCACCCCGTGGATGATCATCATGGCAATCGGTTTCTGGAACCGCCGCGGCTGGTACAGCGTGGAAGACCTTCAGGTTTTCAACCGCGGCAAGAAGGGCGGTCGCTACTGGTACACCAACGGAATCAACTGGCGCGCAATGGTCGCGTGGGTCGTCTCGGCAGTCCTTGGTCTGCAGTTCGCGTACTTCCCGCCAATCATCGAGGGTTCGCTCTCGGGAATCG
>JAEMRP010000207.1 GCA_016463265.1 Microbacteriaceae bacterium
GATACACATAACCTTTGCCATGTCCAAGTTTCTGAGCGCCCGAATAATGAGCGTCGCGAAGGTGTTTCGGCACTGGTTCGAACGCACCGTCCCTGATGTCCCGGATGGCGGAATCGATCGCACGGATCACCGCGTTCGACTTTGGAGCGAGCGCAAGGTGGATGGTTGCTTCAGCGAGCGGGATGCGCCCCTCTGGCATTCCAATCAGTTGCACCGCATCCGCTGCGGCGACCGCGATGGTCAGGGCCGACGGGTCTGCAACGCCGATGTCTTCGGCCGCCGCGATTACCAAACGTCGAGCGATGAATCGGGGATCTTCACCCGCTTCGATCATGCGTGCCAGGTAATGAATCGCCGAATCGACATCACTGCCCCGAATTGATTTGATAAACGCACTGATGACGTCGTAGTGTTCGTCGCCCGCTCGGTCATATCTGAGCAGCGCTCGGTCGCTCGCTGCCGCCACCGTCTCAGCGGTGATTGTTCCACCCGTGCCGACGACGTTTGCCGAGGCTTCGAGTGTCGTCAGTGCGCGTCGGGCGTCACCGCTGGACAGGCGAACAAGGGAAGCGAGTGCTTCTGCGTCAACGGTGACAGCTTTGGCAAGGCCCTCCGGTGCTTCCAGGGCGCGCGCGACAAGCGCAGCCACGTCGTCGTCGGCGAGGGGCCGGAGGGTGAGAAGAAGGGAGCGACTGAGAAGCGGGGTGATAATACTGAACGACGGGTTTTCCGTTGTCGCTGCAACCAGAGTAACCCAACCGTTTTCAACACCCGGAAGCAACGCATCTTGCTGAGCCTTCGTGAAGCGATGGATCTCGTCGAGGAACAGGAGAGTGGGCGGTCCACCGTCACTAATTCGCGACAAGGCCGATTCCATAACCTCGCGTACGTCCTTGACACCCGCCGTGACAGCAGAAAGCTCCACAAAATGTCTGCTGGACGACCGCGCAATGACGTGTGCAATTGTGGTTTTGCCGGTTCCCGCGGGACCCCACAGGATTATCGAGACCCCGGTTACGCCCGAGGGCTCGGCAAGCTGGCGCAACGGTGAACCAGCTCCCAAAAGGTGGGATTGCCCGACAACCTCGTCAACAGATCGCGGGCGCATTCGCACGGCAAGTGGAGCCGTGCCACCGAAAAGCCCCGTTTCGCCCGTCACATCTCCATGATAGGCGCGAGACCAGATGTATAACGGTTGAGAAACGGTGTATCCAAGACGGCGTGCTCTGTGTAATGTTGACGGGTGGCACAAAGCGAAACAACATTTGGTCGGGTCGATGCTGACGGCACCGTGTGGGTCAAAGACGGCGACTGGCGCAGCGTCGGTCAAGTCGTCGATGTATCAGCGGACGAAGCTCTGGCGTTCTACGTCACGCGTTTCTCCGAGTTGGCATCTCAGGTAACCCTTCTCGAGCAGCGATCGAAGGCCGGAGCCTCGGCGCGAGACCTATTGGCCGCCATCCAAAAGTTGGTTGTCGCCTTGACGGACGCACACGCGGTCGGCGACCTCAACGCCCTGCGTCTGCGTGTAGGGGTGGTCGCCGAGTCAATTGCGGGTCTCAAAGAGAAGCAAGACGCCGAGAACAAAGAGGCGTCCGCACAATCACTGGAACGTCGCACGGCCATCGTCGAGCGCGTCGAAGCAATCGCGGCGCAAATCGACGGAGCGATTCACTGGAGAAACGCCCAGAAAGAAATTGGCGAGTTGTTCGATTCGTGGAAGGAAGAGCAAAAGCTCCCGCACCGCGTTCCCAAGAAAGCCGCCGATGACTTGTGGAACCGCTTCAAGACTGCTCGTCAGACATTTGATCGAGCGCAACGAGCGTTCTTCCAGACCAAGCAATCAGCAGATAAAGAAGCGAAGAGCGTCAAGACCGAATTGTGTGAAAA
>JAEMRP010000043.1:0-3173 GCA_016463265.1 Microbacteriaceae bacterium
CAAGTGAGAGCAGCGCGGCGAGTGCGCGGCGGTACAGCACCAACTGCATCGCCTTGGCATCTTTTTCCGATTCAGTCGGTTTCGCTCCGGTCTTCCAGTCGACCACAACCCAACGACCGTCTATGCGGTAGACCGCGTCAATCTTGCACACCACGATGTGTTTGCCCTGGGGAAGGAGAATCTCTAATTCGGTGTGTTCGGGTGTGAGTCCGGGCCACCTCGATGCGAGGTAGGCGTCTTTCAACTTTCGCATTCCGTCGTCGGAATCAGGGAGGTCGTTAGCCTCGTCCCATCCGTCAACGAAATCATCGTCGACGGCACCGCGTTCAATCCACAGGTGCACCTCGGTTCCCAAACGCGCTGCGCGATAGGGGCGGGTCGGGACGGGACGTCGATTACCTTCCCTGACTTTGGCGAGGTCCATCGACCACTCGGCATAGCGTGACGCGGGAATACGCACCGGAATTTCCGCGGCACCGACCGTCTCGTGCGCGAGTAGTTGCTCGATGGCACGGGCATCGGCTGAATCGACTGAACCCGTTGAAGACTCGATTTCCCGAGCGGCGGCATCATATGCGGCGCGATGCTTCGCTCGGCCAAGCGGGTCACGCGGGGGCCACTCGGCCGCGATACCGTCAGCGTCGGGGTTCGATTCCGGAACCGGATCGATGATTGCCTTTTCCAAGAGGCCAGCGGCGCGAAGTTCCTCCCAATAGGTGCTCGGAATCTTCGCCGTCTTGCCCTTGCCCTCAAAATGCGCACCCGAAATCCACAGGTGGTGGCGCGCGCGCGTCACACCGACGTACATCAACCGCCGCTCTTCGGGAAGGATCAACGTGGTTTTGAGTCGAAGCGTGTAGGCCTCTGACTCGGTGACGAGCTCATCGATGGTGGCCGCCGTGTCCCAATTGAATTCGGGCAGATACCTGCGGTCGCTACGGAATTTTCGGGGCAATGCACCGAGTTGCAACCACCCCATCTCGTTGGCTGCCTTGGACTTGTCGCCGCGAAGACTTCCGTTGGCGGGAATGGGTGGCTGGGTCCAACGGGGCAAGCCGACAACATCCCACTCGAGTCCCTTGGACGAATGAACGGTCAGCACTTGCACCACTCCGGGTTCCGGCTCATCGTTTCGCGGAGTCATCCGCTCGCGCTTTTCCACCTCGAAAAGCCAGCGGACAAAACCGCGGAGCGAATGATCGGACGGAATCGCGAGATACGAGTGGACGAGGTCGTCGAAGGCCTCGCGGTAGGCGGCGGGTGAATGATGAAGTGAGGCAGCCCCTTCGACATCGAGTTGAAGGGCGGTGGCGGTGAGGTTGACCATATCGGGGATCGAGACGTCGATCTGGGACCGCAAGTTGTGGAAGAACTCGGCGGCGCTCACGAGTCGTTCCCAACCCTCGTCACTGAACGACACGCGCTTGTCGTACACAGTGTCCGTCTCGATGACGTCGCGCGCGGTGTACCGAAGCGAATCGAGTGCGTCCACGAGCGAGTCTGCTTCGTCCTCGACGAGAGAACTACCGAGTCGGGCGCGTTGGTCTTTCGTCGTGTACGACTTCGCTACGTTGCGCGCATGGTTGTGAAGCGACCACAGGTCGTTAACCGATATTTGCCATCGAGCTCCGCCGAGGAGTCGAACAAGTCGCGCACCTTTGCCCGGGTCGGCAACGACCGAAAGCCCGCAGTAAAGATCCGCGATGAAAGGGTTGCCCAAAATGCCCGCGACACCCAACAGGCGGTAGGGGACATCGTTGTCATCGAATGCCCGAAGAAAAGTGTCGAGGTGGGTACGAGTTTGAATGAGCATTGCCATTGTTGGCGCTGGGTCAGAGGCCTTTCGACCCGACTTCACAGGGTTGAGGTGGTGTTGGAACCACTTCGCCAAGCGTTCCGCTTCGACCGAGGTGCTGGCGGCAAAGGTACCCTCGATGTCACAGCGTGACGCTCCGGGGAACGAATTCAGTCGATCGACGTCCAATGGGTTTTGCTCGGTGCGATTATCGAGGATAACGTTCGCCGCCGCCAGGATTGCGGTTCCGTTTCGCCACGAGGTGACGAGTGGTCGATGAGTGCGCTCGCCTTCGGCAACATGGAAGTCATCGTGGAACGACGCCACGTTCGCGGGGCTCGCACCTCGCCAACCGTAAATCGACTGGTTCGGATCGCCGACGGCCGTCACGCGCTGAGGTCCGAAGAGTTCCGAAAACAAACTTGTCTGCGAAAACGACGTGTCTTGGTATTCGTCGAGGATGACGACCTTGAAGCGGTCGCGGTAGGACTGAGCGACACTAGGAAACTGCTGGATGATGCGACGTGCAAAGGTCACTTGATCCGAGAATTCGACAACACCTCGGCGCTGCTTTTCGAGAATGAACCCGCGAGCGAGGGGAAGCAAGACCTCTAGTGCGCCGACAGCGTTCAACTTCGTTCGGAACTTCTCGGTCTCCAGCGTCGACTTTCCGGGTAGTTCGCGACGTTCCGAAACCGCGCGCGCGTAGGTGATGACATCGTCGTCATTCGTGACGTCGAATTCCCCCAGTTCCGCCGCCAGCCGAATGACCGCATCGACGACGGCATCGAGCGAAAAGTCGTACTCGCCGAGGCGGGGATCGGCGCACGCGGTCACAACCTCGCGGGCAATCGCGTAGGCCGTCGCTTCGGTGATTACGGGCGAATCGGAGTCCCACCCAATTCGAGCGGCGTGCTCGGCAAAGATTTCCGAGGCAAAAGCGTTGTAGGTGGACACGGTCGGCGTGGCAAAACCGTGGTCGTCGTCGGCAAGGTGATCGATGTTGACACCCAGCGCCGCGAACTCGGCACGACGGTTTCGGAGGAGTCCGATTCGTCGTCGGAACCGTTCCGAGAGTTCGCGGGCCGCCTTCCGGGTGAAGGTCAAACCGAGGACTTCCTCCGGCCGAATCCCGTGCGTCGCGACAAGCCACAGTGCACGCAGCGACATGGTTTCCGTTTTGCCACTGCCAGCACCCGCGAGGACGAGGTGAATACCCTCGGGGCTCATGTCAATGACGTCGGCCTGCTCGGCAACAGGTTCGAACCCGAGTCCGAGGAGCTTGTCCAGCATGCGGGGATCGAGATTATTCATCAGAGCTCACCTCCGAGATTCTGACCCACGTGGTTTCGAGGTCGCGGACACCCGAGTATTCGGG
>JAEMRP010000043.1:3273-7403 GCA_016463265.1 Microbacteriaceae bacterium
CGAAGACGCCCGACCATGTCCCCGATGCTGGCGTCGATGCTTTCGGGGACGAACACCCCGCCGCGGGCGTTCGCTGCGGGGGTCGCCCGAGAAAAGTCATCTCCGGAGGATTTTTCGCCGGCGACCATTCGGAACAATCCACTCGGCGTTTCGTCTTCGGATTGAATCGCGGTAACCAGTATTCGGTGACGCGCCCGAGACATCGCGACGAGGAATAATCGCACTTCGTCGGAAATCACGTCACGCCGGTGATCCACCGTTCGCTGGTCGATTCCCGCGTAAACCAGCGCGAGTTCGTTCGCTTTGAGAAGCGCGCTTCGGGCACGCGTATTGGGCCACACGCCGTCGTTTAGGCCCGCGACAACAACAACGTCGAACTCGCGACCGACCGTCGCCGACGGCGTACAAACCAGAACGGAACCGGAGGTGGCGCGCGGCGTGAGTGAGTCGTTCGGCACGGTTTGCCCGAGCACGCGGTCGAGGAATACATCAGCGGATTCGGTCGGGACATTTTCGAGAGAGGTTGCGGCGACCCCGAACAACGCCATGATGGCGTCGAGCGATTCGTGTGCCTTGACCGCGGCGGGGCCGGTGCCGAGTGTCGCGGCCGCCCACGACTTTGTCCTGTCGCTGCGGGCCCAGACGGCCCATAGTAATTCGTCAATCTGCCGATCGGCCACGAGTCGAAGTGCTCGTATCGTGTCGACAATCCATCGCACACCGGGGGCGGCGAATTTCACCTCGGTTTCGAATGTTCCGAGTTCCGTAAGCGCCTCAAGCATGAGTTCGTCGGCGAGTCGATTCCCGCCCGACGCAATTTCGGCTTTTCGCAAGTTTCGACGGAAACGCCGAAAATCGAGAGTTGTCAGTCGACCGAATGGGCCGAGCAACAATTCCTGAGCGATTCCGGCGGTCAACGGTTCACGCCCGATTCCGATGCTGACCAGGTTGAGAAGCGACCACACCGCTGCGTGGTCGCGAAGTGGCGAACCAGTCGTTTCCGAGAAAGTGGGGATCGACATCGAATTGAGGTGGGTCACCATCGATTCGGCCATCGACCCGCTTCGAACGACGACGGCAATGTCACCGTACGTGGTTCCGCGAGCGACCGCGTCGCGGATGTAGCGCGCCACGACGTCGCGTTCGTGAGCCGGCGAGGCTGCGGTCGCACTGAGTAGATCGAATCCCGGAAGTGACCGAGCGACCACCGGTTCGGGGATTGGCGGATACGCGCGACGAATCTCGGGAATACCGCCGCCAATCGTTGACGCGATCGAGCCGAGAAGGGACGGCATGACCCCGCCGTGGCGGTGAATCGTCGTGAGGGCGTGGGTGGAACCCCACGTGAGATCGGCGTCATCGAGGAAGGTGACCTGTCCGCCGCGGAATCCTGAGGTCGCGGCGTCCGGGTCTCCGGCCGCGATGACCGGGCCGCGATGTTTCGCCCAAGCGATCACAAATCGCCACTGGGCGGGTGTGAGGTCGTGCGCATCGTCGACCACGAGCACCATGCGCGGTGCGTCCGACGCCGTCGATTCAATGATGTTCCGAGCGCGGTCAACGAGTTCGGCCGGGTCGACCTGACCAGCGCGAGACCGCGCGACGAGGCGACGATAGGTGGTGAAAAACGTCGCCGCTGCCGCCCACGCCGCGTAAGGGCTTTCGGAATCATCGGGACCTGTCCGATCGCGTTCCGCCTCGACCGCGAGGTTTGCCAGTGCGGCAAAAGGGGTAGCACTCGATTCGTCGACCAGCCCGAGGTCGCGGCTGCGCGATAACAGATCTCGAAGCTGGGTGCGAAACTCGCGAAGGCGTCGAACATCGGCATTGAGCGACGCCGGCCAGTACCCGTCCGTGCCGTCGGCGATTTCCCCGTCGAGAAGTGCTTTGATATCAGAGTCTTGTTCCCCGCCGGACATGAGCCGAGCGATGAAGCCGTGCCCCTGTTCAGCGCTCACGATTTCGAACGCGAGCGATGACACGCTGCGTGCGAGCGGCCCTCGTGTGGCAACACCGGCTCGGAGAGCGACAAGGTCACGAAGGCGAGTCGCCGCCTGGCGAGAGGGGGTGAGAATGCGAACCGCGGATTCACCATCGCGCGCGATGAGGGCCGCGACGATTTCGGTAACCACCGCAGTCTTGCCGGAACCGGGCGGCCCAACGATGCGGAAATGGGCTCCCGACGCCGCAGCCGAGACGGCCGCGCGCTGGGAATCGTCCAGTTCGAAAGTTGTCATTGAGTCGACTGTACAACTGAGCTCTGACGCCTATTAGCCTTGAGGCATGGACATTCGTATTGGAATTCAACACGCCCCCCGAGAACTCGCATTCGACACGGATGCGAGCGTCGCCGACATCGAGCAGAAGTACACCGCCGCCCTGGCCGCGAAAGGCGTTCTTCGCCTCAGCGACGCCAAGGGTCAGGAATACCTGATTGCCGCAATCGGTGTCACCTACATCGAATTCGGCACCGCCCAGTCTCGACCCGTCGGCTTCGTTTCCTAGGCAGTCAAACCCAACGCATCCATTCGCAACGAATGAGATGCGATGAGCTCGGTGAACACGGGTCCGAGGCCGTCGGCTCTTGCCGCCCGGTTAGTGCCGGGGAGCAAAGCGCTCTCCGCCATGAGCATCGTGTCGCCGACCAGTCGTCTCGACCACAGCGCGAGCGTGGGACGGAGTCCGGGTTCGAGGGCGATTCGACGTTCCAGTTCCGTTCGAAGGACCTCAATCATCCTGTCATTTTCGAGCGCCGCGATGACGTCGCCTCTGACCTTCGTGGGAAGACCTTGGGCTAGTCGGCGCCAAAAATCTTGCAGGAACGCCATCGTCACCCAGGTGCACGCGAGTCGTTCGACCCAGTTTCGTCCGCGAGTCCGTCGTTCAAATTCCCGAGTCGGTGCGATGAACGGACTCATCGCCGCAACCCGATCCACTTTCAATTTGTCCATCGTCGCGGTGAGGGTCGAAAATCGAACAAAGCATTCCTCGGCGACAATCGCGAGTGTCGACTCGGTCTCGAGGTCTGTCGCGTCGTGAGCGTGGCGTGCCGCGGACTCTGCGTAGCGCAAAAACAGATAGGCACTCTGACCGAGAAAGACATCGGGAGACGGCGCAAGGTCGGTGAATTCCGAGCGCGCGCTCGCATCGGCGACCCTCGATCGGCTCCGTGAGCCGGAGGTCAAGGGGCGCCCACTCTTGCGGAAAAGGCTTGCCACCACCCCAGCATAGGCAGTTCCCGTCGACAGGTAGACTGATGTTTACCAACCGATTGGGTGTTTTGTGACTTTTCGTGATCTTGGCATCGACGATGACATCGCCGATGCACTTGCCGCTCGTGGCATCAACGAGCCTTTTCCGATTCAAGAACAGACGATTCCGCTCGCGCTGACTAGCCAGGACATTATTGGGCAAGCCAAAACGGGTACGGGAAAGACATTCGGTTTTGGTCTCCCTCTCGTCCAAAAGCTGGGGCTCGACCCTGCTCCGGGCGTCAAGGCTCTCATCGTGGTGCCTACGCGCGAGCTCGCGGTCCAGGTAACCGAAGACATGGAGCTCGCGACGAGCAACCGTTCGACAACCGTTGCCGCGATTTACGGCGGCAAGTCCTACGAGGAACAGGTCGACAAGATCAAGGCGGGGGCACAAATCATTGTCGGAACCCCCGGTCGTCTGCTCGACCTGGCGGGCCAGAAACTACTGTCGTTCGCCAACGTTGAGGTCATGGTTCTCGATGAAGCCGACCGCATGCTCGATCTCGGATTCCTTCCCGACGTCGAAAAGCTCTTCGCCCAAATCCCCGAAAAGCGCCACACGATGTTGTTCTCGGCCACGATGCCCGGCGCAATTGTCGCGCTTGCCCGTCGCTTCATGACCAAGCCAATCCACATTCGCGCAAGCGAACCCGACGAAGGCCTCACCCAGGCGAACATCAAACACGTCATTTACCGCGCGCACAACCTGGACAAAGACGAGGTTGTCGGTCGTATTCTCATGGCGGAAGGTCGCGGCAAGACCATCGTTTTCACGCGAACCAAACGCAGCGCGTCGAAGGTGACCGATGAACTCATCGATCGAGGATTTAATGCCGTCGCCGTCCACGGGGATATGAGCCAAGAGGCGCGCGAGCG
>JAEMRP010000208.1 GCA_016463265.1 Microbacteriaceae bacterium
ACGCGCAGAACCTCCAACGCACGTTGCGAAACCATCGACACCTCCCTATTTGGCAATCTCGCGTGTAGATTGCTAATACCTCAATAGTACGCGCGGTATCCACCGTGCGACGAACAACCAAGGAGCACTCCATGGCAACGTCGAAGTCATCTGGTCAAGCTAATCAACTCGCTGGGTTGGCCCACATTTTGGGAATTCTCACAAGTTTCGTGGCGCCACTCATTATCTGGTTAACTAATTCGTCTCGCGACGCGCAGGTCGACAGCAACGCGAAAGAAGCACTAAATTTTCAGATCACGGTCGTCCTCGCGCACATCGCCAACGTCATCCTGGGGTTCGTTCTGTTCTTCATTTGGGGCGTCGTCGGCGGGCTTGTAACACTCGGGATCTGGGCAGTGAGCATCTGGTGGTCGTTCCTCGGTTTCCAAGCCGCAAACAAGGGTGAGCGTTACCGCTACCCCTTCGCATTCCGCATCATTGCCTAGTCGGACAACAGTGTTCGCGCGACGAAGTCGGCGAGCAAACGCCCACGGGACGTGAGCACGAGTCGACCGGCGATGGCCTGAGGGCCCTCGACGAGGCCGTCGGCGATGAGCCCGGCGACAGCGTTGCGACCGGCTGGGGTGAGCCCGTCGAGTGCAATTCCGTCGCGAACGCGAAGCCCGAGAAGAACCACTTCGTCGGCACGCTGTTCGGCGTCGAGAATCTCGCGCTCGAGAGCAGGTGATTCGCCGGCTGCGATCCGCTCGGCATACGCCGCTGGATGCTTGACGTTCCACCACCGGACGCCGTTGAGGTGGCTGTGGGCCCCCGGTCCGAACCCCCACCAATCGGTCCCTTGCCAGTAGGACAGGTTGTGCCGCGACCGCGCGTCAGCACCGCGCGACCAGTTGCTCACTTCGTACCAGTCGAATCCAGCCTCGGTGAGTAACGTGTCCGCCATCTCGTACATGTCGGCGTGGGAGTCGTCGTCAATCGGTTCGAGCTCGCCACGGCGAATACGCCGTTCAAGAGCCGTGCCCTCCTCGACGATAAGCGAATAGGCCGAGACATGGTCGGTCTCGAGTGCGATGGCGGCGGACAGCGTTTCCCGCCACTCGTCCTGAGTTTCGCCCGGCGTTCCATAGATGAGGTCCACCGAGGTCAGTAGACCCGCGTCTTTCGCCCAAGCGACGGCGGTGGCGACCGACGCGGGCTCATGAGTGCGGTCGAGGATGGAGAGAACGCGGGGAACCGCCGATTGCATCCCGATTGAGACGCGTGTGACACCCGCGTCCGCAAATGCGCGAAGGGACTCACGGGTCACCGTGTCGGGGTTCGCTTCGATCGTGACCTCGGCGCCGTCAGCAATCCCGAACGACGCGCGCACCGCGTCGAGCACGCGGGCGATATCACCCTCGGGCAAAAGCGTCGGGGTGCCTCCCCCGATAAACACGGTCGCGGCTGGTCGACGCGGCGAACCGTTGGCGGCGAGCACGCGTTCGGCGAAGGCGATTTCGGCGAGGAGGTCTTCCACGAACGACTGTCTGGTCACGCCCCGCAATTCCGTCGCCGTGTAGGTGTTGAAGTCGCAATACCCGCATCGGACCGTGCAAAACGGGATGTGCAGATAGACGCCGAACGGCGTCTCGGCGAGGCCGACCGCGGGAATTGAGCCGTCGCGTGGCGCGACCTCGCCTCGCGGAAGGGACGCCACTACGCCCCTGCCCAAATGATCGACATGCGAACGATCATGACCGCGATTGCGAGAGACACGACGCCCATGGCGAGCGTCGCAAATCGGGTGCGGTCAATCAGAGCCCACACCGTGACGCCGATGGTCATCGCGAGCGCGGTCGCGAGGTACAACCAGAACTCGAGCGCATCACCCCCGGGTGGG
>JAEMRP010000209.1 GCA_016463265.1 Microbacteriaceae bacterium
TGTAGGCAATGTTCGTGTCGTCTTCGATCGAGATCTGGTTCGAGTCATAGATCACAACCAGATTTCCGAGTTGCTGGTGACCAGCGAGTGATGACGCCTCGGCCGTGACGCCCTCTTGCATGTCACCGTCTCCGCAAATGACGTAGGTGTGGTGGTCGAACGGGGAAGTTCCGGGTTCAGCAGCGGGGTCAAACAGTCCGCGTTCGAAACGCTGAGCGTAAGCCATTCCAACAGCCGACGCAAGACCTTGGCCGAGCGGACCGGTCGTAATCTCGACCCCCGGAGTGTGCCCGAATTCAGGGTGGCCCGGGGTGCGGGAACCCCAGGTTCGGAAGGACTTGAGGTCGTCGAGTTCGAGCCCGAATCCGCCGAGAAAAAGTTGAGTGTATTGCGTCAGAGACGAGTGCCCAATCGACAGGACGAAACGGTCGCGACCGAGCCAGTGGGTGTCCGTCGGATCGTGCCGCATCACTTTCTGATAGAGCACATACGCGACCGGAGCCAGGGACATCGCCGTTCCGGGGTGCCCGTTTCCCACTTTTTCCACCGCATCCACGGCAAGAAGTCGCGCGGTGTCGACTGCTTTCGCATCGAGTTCGGTCCAGCTCAGTGTGGTCATCAACTATCCAATCTCAAACGAGGGCTCCGCGCCTCGCCGCAACCCTCGGTGACGTCAATGGCACACGGTTAGGCGAGCGGTGCTGGTGCGGTCAGTCTAGCGCGAAACGGCACTCGCGAGCAGAGAATAGAATGGCCACGTGGCCTCTCCGACCCTTCCTCCGCCCACACGAGGGTCGTCTGGTTTCGCTCCGGTTGCTCGTCGTTTCGGTGCGTACCTCGCTCTCATGAAGCCCCGTGTGATCGAACTGCTCCTTGTCACGACCGCTCCCGTGATGGTGCTCGCGGCACGTGGTATTCCTGATGTGTGGCTCATTCTCGGAACGCTTGCCGGCGGAGCACTGAGCGCGGGTTCGGCCAATGCCTTCAACATGTATATCGACCGTGACATTGACATGCTGATGGCGCGCACCAAGGGTCGTCCCATCGTCACGGGCGAGATCACGCCCCGAGCGGCACTCGTATTCGCGGTCACTATTGGACTCGCTTCTCTCGTCGTGTTGGCGATCGTCGCGAACCTTCTGGCCGCCGCGCTGTCCCTCGCAGCGATTTTGTTCTACGTGTTCGTTTACACACTGCTTCTCAAGCGCCGGACCGAACAAAACATCGTCTGGGGTGGAATCGCGGGGTGTTTCCCGGTGTTGATCGGCTGGGCGGCTGTTACGGGCGAGATTTCGTTCACACCGTGGATTCTGTTCGTCGTCGTCTTCCTCTGGACGCCCGCGCACTATTGGCCGCTGAGTCTCCGCTATGCCGACGACTATGCGGCAGCATCAGTCCCGATGTTGAGCGTTCTGCGTCCGAAGGTCGCTGTGGGACTCCAAGTGACCTTGTATGCGTGGGCGACGGTCGTCGCGTCGCTCGTCTTGATTCCCGTCGCCCCGATGGGGACCGTCTATACCGTCGTCGCTGTTCTCGCGGGTGGTTGGTTCCTCGTCGAAACCCACCTGCTGTATTCCCGCTCACTCGCCGGACGCGACTCGAACGCAATGCGTGTTTTTCACGCGAGCAACACCTATCTGACGGCGCTCTTTATCGCCGTCGCGATCGACCCACTCGTCGCACTCCGGTAAACCGCCGACGTCACTAGGCACGTGACCACCATCGCCGCCAGGACATGGATGCCGACAAGTTCAACCGGCAGTCCGGTTCGCGCCTGAATCAGACCGATCACAATCTGAAAAGCGAATCCCGCAGCCAACACGAGCCACGACCGACGGGCGCCACGTGACGAGCG
>JAEMRP010000044.1:0-1283 GCA_016463265.1 Microbacteriaceae bacterium
GAACGCCTCATCGAAGGAACGTTCAACCGCCGCGCTCGTGCCGAGGGCAACCATGTTGGCTATGAAACAATCGCCGCCGCCGGCGCCCACGCCTGCATCTTGCACTGGGTGCGCAACGATGGCCCGGTCCGCGATGGCGATCTCGTGCTCATGGACGCGGGCGTCGAGGTCGAGAGTCTGTACACCGCGGACATCACGCGAACTTTCCCCGTCAACGGCCGATTCACCGAGACCCAACGACTCGTCTATGAGGCCGTTCGAGAAGCAGCCGATGCCGCGTTCGCCATCGTGAAACCCGGAATCGTGTTCCGGGACGTTCACGTCGCCGCCATGGCTGTCATCGCCCGTCACGTGTCTGAGTGGGGTTTCTTGCCCGTACCTCTTGACGAATCGTTGTCCGAATTGGGACAGCATCATCGCCGCTACATGGTCCACGGAACGTCACACCACCTCGGGCTCGACGTCCACGACTGCCCGCAGGCGCGAAAAGAGTTTTATAAAGACGGCATCGTGCGCGAAGGCATGGTGTTCACGATTGAACCAGGACTGTATTTCCAGGTCGATGACCTCACGGTTCCCGAACATTTTCGTGGCATCGGAGTGCGCATCGAAGACAACATCGTTGTCACGTCCACGGGTGCAGAGAATCTGTCCATCGGCATTCCCCGCACCGCAGACGACGTAGAGGCCTGGGTTCGTCGTCTCGCCTAAACCGAGAGCGGAATTGACGCCGTGCCGCGTTGTGGCGCCGATTTGATGACGGCTTCGACGATTCGATCGAAGGCGATGACCGCGATGTCGGCGCGGTCTCCACGTGAAAATGGCATTCCGATGTCGCCTGCCGCAATCACCGATGGTGTCAGCGGAATACTGCCAAACAATGGAACATCAAGACGCGCAGCGACCTCGGCGCCACCGCCTTTTCCGAACATCGTGTGAGCGACACCGTTGGCGTCAATCCAATCCGACATGTTCTCGACCACGCCGATGACCCTCTGCCCGAGTTGACGCGCAACGAGCCCCGAACGTTCCGCGATGTCGCTCGCGCTTGCTTGGGGTGTCGTCACCACGAGCACGTCTGCGGTGGGCACCAGTTGCCCGAGCGAAATCGCAACGTCGCCTGTTCCCGGCGGTAGGTCGCAGACGAGCACATCGAGGTCACCGAAGTACACATCCGAGAGGAACTGATTGACGGTGCGGTGCATCATCGGTCCACGCCACGACACCGGAGTGTGTGGATCAACGAACATGCCGATCGAAATGACCCCGACATCAAAGGCGCG
>JAEMRP010000044.1:1383-7271 GCA_016463265.1 Microbacteriaceae bacterium
GCGTCGATATCGGAACGTTTCGGGCACGCCTCAATCGTCAACAGAACCGTGACTTTCGCCGTCGTGCCCTCGACCTCGGCGGATTCGATCATCCCCAGTTCGCCGAGCGAGCGCCGCAATTCGGGGTCGATGACCGCGCCGACGGCGGCTCGAAGTTCCTCAGGATTTGTCATTGGGGGGAGTGTTGTCGAGTTCCTCGAGAAGCGCACGCAACTCCGAACGAATGAAGTCTTTCGTCGCCACGTCCTTGATCGCGAGCCGCAAGGCGACGACCTCTCGTGCCAAATACTCGGTGTCCGCGAGGTTACGTTCGGCGCGCTGGCGGTCTTGTTCCATTCCGACTCGGTCACGGTCATCCTGTCGGTTTTGCGCCAGCAGAATAAGCGGCGCAGCATAGGACGCCTGCAGCGACAATATGAGTGTCAGGGCCGTGAAGCCAATGTCCGCCGAGTCGAAACGCCACTCCTCGGGCACCACGGTGTTGTACGTCATCCAGAGGACGACAAAAAACGAAAGACCGATGAGAAACCACGGGGTTCCCATGGCTCGCGCAACCGATTCCGTGAAGCGCCCAAATCGATCGCTCGATCGACGCGTCAGTGCAGGGCGAAGGCCCTTCGGCGCGCTGAGTTGTTCGTCAACAGTGACAAAACGGCGACGGGTGCGAGGGGTCGTCACCGTGGGGGTCTGCTTGTCCATGGCTCACGCTCCGTTCGTCCGTTCGTTCTCGTAATAGGGGTTACGCCAATCCTCGGGCAACATGTGGTCGAGAACGTCATCCACGGTGACGACGCCAAGAAGTCGTTGTTGCTCGTCCACCACAGGGAGGGACACCAGGTTGTAACTGGCGAAGGTGCGAGCGATTTCTCCCAAGGGAGCCACATCAAGGAGTGGTTCCGCCCCTGCGTCCATAATAGTTCCGAGTTGGGTCTGCGGAGGATGGCGCAGCATCCTCTGGAAGTGAACGATACCGAGAAACCGGCCAGTCGGTGACTCGAACGGGGGCAGCGTGACACAGATCGACGCGGCCATCGCTGGCGTGATCTCGTTTCGACGAATCATCGCAAGTCCCTCGGCAACCGTTGTTTCCGCCGAGACAATGATGGGTTCAGTAGACATGAGCCCGCCCGCGGTGTCGGGTGCGTAGGACAAGAGGAATCGCACATCGTCAGCCTCATCGGGATCCATGAGGTCAAGAATCTGCGCCGAACGATCGGACGGGAACTGTGCGAGCAGGTCCGCCGCGTCATCGGGTTCCATGTTGTCCAGCACGTCGGCAACACGTTCGTCGTCCATTCCGGCCAAGATTTCGATTTGTTCGGTTTCGGGCATTTCTTCGAGGGCATCAGCAAGCCGCTCATCCGAGAGCTCCTCGGCAACCTCGATGCGGCGGTCGTCCGGAAGATCCAGAATCGACGCGGCGAGGTCTACCGGGTGCAATTCCGAATAGGTGGCGATGAGATGCTCGGCGCTTTGTGATTCGCCGGTCGCACCTGACGGCGTGACATCCTCCCACCGCGCGAACACCGTTTGACCTTTACCGAATAACGACGCCGCTTTCGCGCGGCGCAAATACAGTTGCGAGACATCCCACTGGCCATTGGCGTCACTCTCAATAGCGACGTCTTCAATGACGCTTGAGCCGGAACCATCGCGAAAATCCATCGACCGACCTATGAGCTCTGAAAAAACGCGCACCTCGCCACCACGTTGTTCAAAACGACGCATATTGATAATGCCCGTCGTCAGAATCTGGCTGGGCCGAATGCTGACGACTCGATTGATCGACAAAAACACGCGGCGGCGGCCCGGAATTTCCACGGTGAGTCCGACGACGACCGGTGCGCCTTTGGTCCGATAAGACACGACAACATCGCGCACGCGACCGACCCGATCGCCGAGTGGGTCAAAGACCGCACATCCCGCGAGTCGGGCGACGTAGACGCGTGTCGAACTCACGTTCCCAGCGTACTCGCGGGGTGAGAGAATAAAGACGTGTCGACTCCGTCTCTGTTCTCCCGTCGTGCCCCTTCCCCCGAAATTCCGCGCGGCGACGTGTTGTCCACTGTCGATACGCACGGCGAGGCACAATCGATCGTCAACCGTCTTGCGCACGCCGGATACGACGTCTCGAACATCGCCATTATCGGTCGTGACCTCGTCACCGTCGAGCGCGTGACGGGCCGATTGACCTACGCCCGAGTTGCACTGCGCGGGGCATTGAACGGAGCGTGGTTTGGCCTGTTCTTCACTCTAGTTCTCAGCCTTCTGAGCGAACCCACAACGACATTCGTGATGCCCGCCGTCGTGGCTATCGGAGCAGGAATGGGAGTGCTGATTACCCTTGCGCTCTACTCAATCCGCCGCCGGCGGCAGGATTTTTCATCCGTACAGCAGGTGCTCGCCTCGCGCTACGAGGTCACGGTGCCCCCGGGAACCGCCGGAGCAGCGCAACGAGCTCTTGCCGAGGCGCCGCGCGACAAGCCTTAGGTCGATTCGCCGTCGTACGGTGTTGCAGACGTGCTTGGCTCGGTTTGCGGTTTCGGCGTGCGCGGAGGCCTGACCCGAACAGGCTCCTCCTTCAGCGCATCGCGGATGATTCGACGCGGGTCATACTGACGGGGATCGAGTTTCTTGAATTCCGTCAGGTCAACTTGATCGCCGAATTCGTCCTTGAATCGTGATTCCGCACCTCGCGCCATGTCCCGAAGTCGAGTGACGAGTCGTGCGAGTTGAGCGGCAAATCCCGGAAGACGATCTGGACCTACAACGAGAAGAGCGACAAGTCCGATGAGGAAAAGTTTCTCGATAGTGAGCCCGAACGACATATTTCTAGAATAGCCCCCAAAGACCATAGAGTTTAGGGAGCGAATAGGAGGGCACATGCTCGATGCAATACAGGTCGCTGCGTGGACCGAAAATTATGTCACTGAGCCCGCTGCCATTCGTAAAGCACGTCAATCTTCCCGTGAACACGGGGTGGAACCAATTACACCGGCGATGGGCTCGTTTCTGGCCTCCCTCGTGTCCTACTCAAGTGCTCAATCAATTGTCGAGATTGGGACGGGACTCGGTGTCGCCAGCCAGTGGTTGCTGCTCTCGAGCCCCGAAACTCACTTGACGACAATCGAAAAGGACGTGGACCACCAGCAATCTGCAAAAGACCTATTCGCGAGCGCCGGAATTGCCCCAAGCCGCGTTCGACTCATCAATGGCGACGCTGTCGATATCCTGCCTCGAATGAATGAAGGCACATACGACCTCATTGTTGTCAACGCCACGGGAAAGGGCACGCTCGACTTGACCCGCCACGCACTCCACCTTGCGCGAGTCGGCGGGATTGTCGCCGTCCTACACGCTCTTGGTGGCGGACTTGTTGCCCAGCCGACTACACGCGATGCCGTAACGTCTGAGCTTCGCACGCTATTAGGCGACTACGCGGTCGACGAAAACGTCCGTGCGACGATGGTGCCCGTAGGCGACGGAATTCTCACGCTCATCAAACTATAGAAAGCAGTACAAATGAAGAACCCTGTGACGTTCCCGCACCCGATTGGATTAATGCTGTTTAACCGATTTGAGTATTCAGAACGAGTGTTGATGTCACTCAGCGCACAGACGTTGCCGGTCGACCAATCCAAGTTGTACATCTCGATTGATGGCTACGCAGGCTCTAAGGCCGAGCTTCAGGGCAAACCCGATAGCACCGGCGTAATCGAGGAATTAGCGCGTGCAACGTTTCCGAACGCCACTATTCGACGTGGAGAGATAAACACTTTTCCCGAAAGCTTGCGTTATCTCGAAGACAGTATGCTCGCTGCACATCCCGACGCAACGTGGCTTGGATGCTTTGAGGAAGACTACGTCCTAGGCCCCGAGTATCTGGCCATCATCGCTCAAATGAGTTCCGCCGCAGAACCCATCGACGACATCGCGATTCTCGCGGCTACGGGGGAAACACTCGATCCCGACAAACGCGACCTGGAGGGCATTTTCCCCATCGGACATTTGTGGGCCTATCTCGTGCGGGTAGCGCATGTTCGCGAACGTCGCGACGACCTTCAGATTTTCCGCGAGCAAATGAGCGGGAAGCCTTACTCGGATCGTGACAAGAGCGCTCTCGCGCTTGTCATGGCGTCGCGAGGCGTTTTTCCCGTGGGTGTCGGCAACGACCACCACCGGCTCAATCTCGCGTTTAAGTTCAACCGAATCGGCGTCACCACGGGACTTTCTTACGGAGAATACATCGGCGCCGAAGGCGAACATATGACGGAAAAATCGTTTGCCCGCTTTAACTTCAGTCCACCCACATCAGTCCCGTTCGACATCAGCACGGTGGACTTTTCCGCTATGGTTCCCGACCTTCGAGATCAGTTCCGCGCAGATTTCGCCAAGCGGCTCGCGGAACGTTATGTCATAACGAAGATCCGAGCATTTTCGGCGCAGAAAAGTCTCCAGAGCATGTCACGCTGGCGCAGAGCGGCCGCGCTATTCGGCCAGGCATTTCGCTCACTGTTTTAGCCGGTAACCCTAGTCAGGCGTCGCTCACTACTGCGAGACGAAGACTATTTGGTGACTCCGTTGAGGGCGTCACGCAGTGCGACCGCTTCCTCGTCCTTGAGCGAGAACACAAGACGACCGCCGCCTTCAGCAGGAACCTTGACAATGATGAGGTCCCGCTTCTCTCGAATCGCTTCCATGGGGCCATCCCCCGTGCGTGGCTTCATCGCGGCCATAGCGGTACTCCTTCAGATAAGTCGATTACTCCATTTTAGCGCCCATTTCGGCGCTTAAAAATCACGGGGGCGTCCAATCCGACCCTTCGACAGACCAGAACCATTTCACCCAGAAAAACTGACCGACAATTCCGACGGCCACCGCCACGAGCGAGAGGGTGCGATTTCGCGCAATCACTCCGGCAATGGGGAATATTGGAATCAGCAAACGGAAGATGCTGGATTGTGGAAACAAGACCATGACGAGGTACAGGACGTAGGCCGCGGTCCACGCAAGAGCCACCGACCCGAGCCGACGCGTTGCGGGCAGTAGCGCGATGGTGACGGCAAAGAAACCCAGTCCGCCAATCACCCACGGAGCCCCATCGTGGAACCACCACACGGCGGAATCCCACCAGCCCGTTCCCCAGCCGTGCTCGTTGGCACCGGTGTACGGCCTCCGCCACGCCAATTCGGTCTCGAGGTACGCGGTCTGTCGGCCCGTGACCCACCATCCGAACGCCGGCCACGCCGCCGCCGACAGCCCAGCCAACACGACGAGTCCCGCGAGCGGACCACGATTCTCACGCCCGCGCCACGCAACCACGGCGATGATCAGCACCGCGAGAGCGAGGGGGACGCCGACGGGTCTCGTCAGTGCAGCGAGGGGGATGAACAGCGCAGCCAACCACCATCGGCGCTCGACGAGCCCGACCAGAACGACAACAAGGAACAACATGCCCAGTGACTCTGCATAGCCAACCTGGTAAACCGGCGCGACGGGGGCAAAAGCGATGACCGCGAGCGCCGTCAGGGCGGCCGAATCACCGACAATGCGACGGAAGAACCGGTCCGCAACGGCAATGAACAAGGCGAAGGCAATCATCGATACGACAACGGACACGAGTGCGAATGGCGCACCGGTCAGGGCCATCACCATTCTCACGAGAATCGGGTAAGCGGGCATGAACGCCCAGGCATTCTCGCCCACTCGGCCGTCGTCTCCGATTGGCAACTCGGATGGGTATCCGGTTTCGGCAATGATCCGATACCAGTGTGCGTCCCAGATTCTCGAGAACTCGAACAGGTCGGGTTTCTCCGCGGTCCACGGGTTTTTCGCCTGACCGTTGGCAAACCACAACAACATTCCGGTCGACACAAGTCTCGACACAA
>JAEMRP010000045.1 GCA_016463265.1 Microbacteriaceae bacterium
GAACGGGTTTCGCAGTTGCACGCGGTTGGATCGCACCCTACTCATCGGTCAATCCCACGTGCGTGCGAACGGCAGCCTGAAATTGCCGCCCTCGGTCGGCATAGTCAACAAATTGATCCATCGATGCGGCAGCGGGTGCCAACAACACCGTGTCGCCGGGCGACGCGTGAAGGACGGCAGCGGAAACAGCAGCGTCCATCACGTTGTCCGCGTCAATTTCAATGAACGGAACATCGGGCGCCCACGCCGCCATTGCGCGCCGGGGCTCGTCGCGGTCGACCCCGATAGCGATGACGGCGCGAAGTCTCGATTGGTGTGCCTGAACCAGCTCATCAATCTGTGTTCCCTTGAACATTCCCCCGACAATCCACACCAGTGACGGGAATGCGCGGAGCGACGCATTTGCTGCGTGCGCATTGGTTGCCTTTGAATCGTCTATCCAGGTCACACCAGCGTTTTCCGTCACCATCTCACACCGATGATGGTCAAGTTCGAAAGAATCGAGTCCAGTTGCAACATCCACTGCGGACGCCCCAACAGACAATGCCATCCCTGACGCGGCGAGGATATTGAGAATCATGTGGGGGGTCGCAAAGCCAAGTTCGACCAGATGATCGACCGTCGTCAATTCCTGGGCGTTGTTTCGTCGATCGGGCACAAATGCGCGGTCGACGAGTATGCCGTCAATTGTTCCCAGTTCACCGGTGTCTGGCGTGACTAGCCCGAAGCCGATTGCCTCGCAGCCTTCCTCGACATTCGCGTCGCGCACTAGGGCTTCGGTCACTGGGTCGATTCGGCTATAGAACACGGACTTGCGGGTGTTGTGATACACCACACCTTTCGCCGCACGGTACGCCTCGGCTGAGCCGTGCCAATCAAGGTGGTCCTCGGCGATGTTGAGACAGGCACTGACCAGCGGGCGAAGTGCACCTTCCCCGACGGTGGGCAACCAGTGCAATTGGAAGCTCGAGATCTCGACGACGAGGAATTCAAAACCAGTTGGGTCACGAACTGCGTCCAACACCGGTACACCGATATTTCCAACCGCTGCGACGCGAAATCCCGCTGTCGCTAAAACGTGTGCAGTGAGCTGAGTCGTTGTGGTCTTGCCATTGGTCCCCGTGATGAGAATCCACTCTGAGGTTAACACCTTGTCCCGGACTCGCCACGCAAGTTCGATGTCGCTCCAGATTGGAATTGACTCGGTCGCGGCCCAGGAGACGATTGGGTGTTGAGGGGAAACACCCGGACTCACGATGATGACGTCCGGTGCAAACTCGGCCGCGAGCCTCACCATCTCGGTCTCGTCCGGCACAATCGCATAGTCGATACCGATGACGTCGAGAATCGCGGTGTGCTCGTCTGACGCACGTGACGTGACGACGAACGCTTCACACCCGAGTTCCCACAGCGTGTCAGCGACAGAAAAACCGGTGACCCCGAGCCCCACAACAAGGACTTTGACGCCCTTCCAATCAGCGTTCCAACTCGTCAGACCGGAGAGGCGCGACATTACTGGCTCGCCCATTCCAGGTAGAACAACCCCACACCCAAACCGACTCCGAGGGCCGCAATCAGCCAGAATCTCACGACAACAGTGATCTCAGCCCAGCCCTTCAACTCGAAGTGGTGATGAAGAGGACTCATGAGAAAAATGCGTTTACCCTTGGTCAATTTGAAGTACGCGCGCTGAATAATGACCGAGCCCGCCACGATGACGAATATCGACCCAATGAGAATGATGAGAAGTTCGGTTCGGGTCAAGATTGCCAGCGCAGCGAGCGCGCCGCCGAGACCCAGTGACCCGGTGTCACCCATAAAGATTTGTGCGGGGGTCGTGTTCCACCACAGGAACCCCACGGTGCTTGCGGCGATAGCTGCGGCGATGGCGACCAGATCTAGCGAGTCGCGTGCCGCGTAGCACTTGTAGGCAACCTCCGGGTCCAAGGCCGAACTGAAACATGACTGATTGAATTGCCAAAAGCCGATGATGACGTACGAGGTGATGGCCAGAATCGCACTCCCAGAAGCCAACCCGTCCAGACCGTCAGCGACATTGACGCCGTTTGCGGTCGAAATGACGATGAGGTTCGTCCACAGTACGTAGAGGACGACCCCGACGATTCCGCCAATGACGGCGAAGTCAAGCCACGGGATGTCCCGCACCGCACTAATCGCCATCGATGCAGGTGTCATGCCGTTCTCATCAGGAAAGCTAATGGCGAGGAGAGCAAACACCGTGGCGACGAGGGCCTGCCCGAAAACCTTGGCCCAACCCCCAAGACCCAGACTGCGCTGTTTTCGTGACTTGGTGAAATCGTCGATAAACCCTACGATTCCCATTCCGGTCATCATGAGCACGACGAGGAGGCCACTCAGTGTTGGCGGGTCCTGCTCGACGAGGTGCCCAAGCGCGTAACCAACAACTGCACCGAGAATGATGACAATTCCGCCCATCGTGGGGGTCCCGCGTTTGGTGTGGTGGCTTTGCGGACCGTCATCGCGAATGAATTGCCCCCAGCCGAGACGATCAAACAATCGAATGAACACGGGAGTCAAAAACAAGGTAAATGCGAGCGCAAAGCTGGCACCAAAGAGCACGGACCTCATGGTCGGTCCTCCTTCAGTCGCTCCACAACGTCTCCCAGATCTGCGTCCACTCCGCCGGTGACCAAAATCGCCACACGAGGTCCCCGCAGACTCACAACTTCATCGTAGGCGTGCTCGACACCGAAAACGGGGATTGACTCTCCGCCCCACGAACCTTCTTGCTCGGCGGTCTGATGCATCCTGCGGGCACTCTCACCCACCACAATCAGGTGGTGCACATTGAGTCGCACGGTCATGATTCCGAGGGTGTCCAGTTGTTCGGCCACATCACCGCCTTCGATCAGACCCGCCACGTGAACGGTGTCAAAACCATCGACTCGAAGTTCAGCGAGTTTTCTCTGTGCGGCGCGAACACCCTCAAAGGTGGTTTCGGTGTGGGCGTCGAGAAGGAGCGTTCCATCCGAGAGTTCGGACATAATCACAATGACCAACCCGCTTCAGCCAAGGCGGACCGAGCAAGTTCGCGTGCGGAGTACCGCGTTCGTTCCCCGCGGATGTCCCGGTAATCCTGATGGCCTGGGCCCGCCCACAAAATGGAGTCCCCTTCTCGGGCGAGTGAGACCGCGAGCCGAATGGCGTTCTCGGGTGGCGATTCTTCATAGATCTCGGGGCCATCCGCGACCGATCGCGCCGATTCGAGCAGTTGTGCGCGAATCGCGGTGGGGTCTTCGAATCGAGGGTGATGGTCAGTGATGATGAGGATGTCGCACCCCTCGGCCGCCACGCGGGCCATGTCGAATCTCTTCGACGCGTCACGATCGCCGTCCGCGCCAAAAATCATGATGGTCCGACCCGACGTGAAGCGTCGAACCGCCGCCAAGGTGTGGTCGAACGCGTCCGGCGAATGTCCGAAATCGACGTACACGTTGGGGCCGCGGTTGCCCGAGACCTTTTCTGTCCGCCCCGGCAGATACGCCTGAATGCCACTGTCGCGTTCGAGCGCTGCTGCGATCGCGTCTGGCTCGTATCCCGCTTCAATCAGCATGACGAGTGCCAGTCCCGCGTTGGCCGCCATGTGACGTCCGATAACCGGCTCCCGCGTGGAAATGGACACACCGTCGATCGATGTCAGGGTGAACGCCGTGAAGGCTGGGTCGTCCTCCGTCACCTCGACCTGCCAATAGGCCGACGTGTCGCCCGTTGACGAGATCGTGGTAACCGGAATGTGAGAATCTTCGACGATTCGCTGCCCCCACGCTGTATCGAGTGACACAACCCCCCGACGGGCGATTGCAGGATCAAAGAGAGCGCGCTTTGCACGGAAATAATCGTCCATATCCGAATAGTCGTCGAGGTGATCATGTGAAAGATTGGTGAATCCAACAACATCAAACCTGATTCCGGAAACACGGTTGTGAGTCAATGCTTGAGCCGAAACTTCAATGACCACCGCGCGAACGGCGACTTCTTTCATCCGAGCGATAAGGGCGTGCAGTTCGCTGGCCTCCGGCGTCGTCAATCGCGAGACATACCTTTCACCAGCGATATGCCGCTCTGCCGTAGTCGACAGTCCCGTCGTGATTCCCATTTGACGCAGAATCCCCTCGAGCAGATACGACGTTGAGGTCTTGCCGTTCGTGCCCGTAACTCCGAAATACTGCGGCGCATTGTCGTCGGTTCGATAGACCCACCGAGCGATGTCACCGAGAGTGGTGCGCGGTGACTCGACAACAACAATCGGCATCCCGCATTCTGCCGCGATAACGGCACCGTCGTCATCCGTGAGTATCGCAACCGCTCCGTTTGCTCGAGCGTCGGCGGCGAACTCGGCACCGTGGCGGTTGGCGCCGCGGACGGCCACGAACATGTCGCCCGCCGTCACCTCACGGGTCATGACCGTCATTCCGGAAATCTCGACGCCGCGAAGATTACCTATCGACCGGAGCCCGAGCTCAGAGACCAAAATGTCCAGCGAGCGTGGGCTGACGTGCTCTGGTCGAATAACGGGTGGGATGTTTCCGGTCACGCGTCGGTTTCCTTCACCATTCGATCGGCCAGTTCTCTGCTTTCCCACTGGACGGCGGGACGCGATAGTACTTGAGTGCTTGCCCCATGAGTGTAGCGAACGAGGTGGCCGCCGCGAGGGAGGTTCGCTCGAATTCGGGCAAACCAAAAGTGACAACGATGGCAAACTTTGGATTCTCGGCCGGCGCGACGCCCGCTACCGAAATGATGCGGTCGTCGGTGTACTCGCCATTTCTGGCGACTTCAGCAGTTCCGGACTTGATTGCAATGCGATATCCGGGAACACTGACCAAGGTATTTAAGAAGCCAACTTTCGCCACCGTTTCCATCATCGAAATTGTTTGGTCCGCGGCTTGTGCCGATACCGCCTGAACCCCCTCGGTTGGCGGCTCGTCGATCACCGTCCCGTCGGCTTGTTCACAACCGGAGATGAGCGTGAGCGGCTTGCGGACTCCGTGGTTTCCCAGAGTTTGATAGGCGCTCGCAATCTGTGCACTCGTGGTCGTGATCCCTTGACCAAAGATTTCGGTGTGCTGAGTGACGCTGTCCACCACGTCGGGTGTCGCGATATATCCCGAATCTTCTCCAAGGAAATTGACCGCCGTCTTCTGGCCAATTCCGAAGGAACTGAGAATGTCATATCGTGCCCGTTTGTTGAGATTTTGGGCCATCACGTTCATCCCAATATTCGAGGAGTTGACGAGAATGCCCGTCGTCGTCCAGCGCTCGGTACCGTGTGCGAATGCGTCGACAAAGTATTTTCCGTCCTCAAGGTAGAAACGTCCGGGAACCGTGAATCGATCCGACGGACTCACAAGGCCTCGGTCAATCATGGACGCGATCGTCAACGGTTTCACGACCGATCCCGGTTCGTACGGTGACGAAAAGAGTCGTGCCCCCATGTCATCAACATTTGATCCGTCAACGTTGTTAGGATCGACGCTTGGCCAATCTGCAGCGGCAAGAATGTGACCGTCTTCGATTCGAACAATCAGCGCTGTGGCCCACTCTGCCCCGAGTTCCTTTCCACGAGAGCTCAAAACTTTTTGAGAGAACCATTGAAGATCGGAATCAATCGTGAGGTGAATTGTCCCACCGTTGACGGGTGCAATTTGCTCGAGGGTTGAACCAGGGATGCGAATCCCATCTCGTCCCTTGGCATAGGTCAGCACGCCATCAGTTGCCGCCAAACACCCGTTCTGTGAGAGTTCTATGCCCGCAAGGGCGCCATCCGTGCCCATGAAACCAACGAGATTACCGCCGACCGCGCCACGTGGATAGGTTCGGGTTGGACGAAGATCGGAATAGACCCACGGGACACCGAGGTCTTCAATTTGGCGCAAAACGGCGATTGTCACGCCCTTGACGAGATACGTGAAGTCCGCAGCTGGATCCTTCGTAATCGCGGCGCGCATTGCCGCAACCCGAGTATCGGTTAACTCAGCGATTTCCGTGAGGGCCTGCTCGACGGTGACGGTGACATCGTCTCGAACAAAATCGCCAGCGTATCGAGGTGACGCGGTGATGTCATAGCGGTCAACGGTTGAGGCGAGAACGATGCCGTTCGCATCAACCACATCGCCCCGAATTCCGTAGAGAACGCGTGAGATCGTTCGGTGGGTCCCTGCTTCATCGTTGAGCTTGTCCGCATCAACGACCTGAATGACGATTAAGCGTCCAACAAAAAACGCTGCCACCACGAAAACCGAGACAAGTAGTAAGCCGGCCCGTCGCGAAAAATCCGAGGAACGATGCATTCCGTCCGTTCCTCCTCGGCCAGCTTTAGTGAGTATTCGGCGCCGGTATACCTGACGTCGATGTGACGATACTGGTCGTCTTCACCGAGTCTGCCCCAACGGATAGGCGGTCCACTGATGCCACGCCACGCACGGTGGTCGTCGGGATAAGTGAGGACTCGAGCCAGTTGGCGATGTTTGTTTGGTCGATCGAACCACGCGCGCCAACGTATGGATTCCCCCAGACTTTGCCGTCACTGATTCGGAGGAAGGCGGGGCGTGAGTTTGAGATCATGCCAAGATCGTGGGCAACGGTCGATAGGTGCTGGGGCGAATTGAGAACGTTGAGTTGTTCTCCGATTAGTTGCGCGTCGCGTCCCAAATTTTGGCTTTCTTGTGCCTTGGCGGCGATAACATACGCGTTTGAATCGATTGTGACCGAAAGGAACAGCCGCCCGACAATCAGCAGCACGATGGAGACACCGATTATGGTGACGTTGCGACCAGAGAAGATTGCGCGAATCTTTGCGGCTGTCGTCAGCGTGGGCAGGGAACGAACTGGCGAAACGGGCCGAAGACGGGGTGCGGCGTGAGGTATCGCCGGTGCCATCGGACGCCTCGCCCCGTATGGTGCCGAATAGACGGGGTGGATCATCGTGCTCATGCGACCGTGTCCAATCGCTCGATTGCCCGAAATTTGACCGATGCAGCGCGGGAGTTTCGGGCAATCTCCTCAGCGCTGGCGGTGTGGGCTCCGGAGAACACCAATCGATATCCGGCGCGAAGCGCGACCGGAACGACGGGAAGAGAGTGCGGTGCGGTGGATGTGCTGGCCGCGGCGAAGGCGACTTTCACGATTCGGTCCTCGAGAGAGTGGTAGGACAGCACGAGTAGGCGCCCCCCCACGGCGAGAGCAGACAGTGCGTTGTCGATTGCCCGACGAA
>JAEMRP010000210.1 GCA_016463265.1 Microbacteriaceae bacterium
GCGTCCACACCGAAGTTGTCGAGTTCTTCGCCGAAGAACACGATGTTGCCCTTCGACTTGGACATCTTGGCGCCATCGAGGATGACCATGCCCTGGTTCAACAGCGCGGTGAAGGGCTCGTCGAAATCGAGGTAACCCAGGTCGAACAGAACCTTGGTGATGAAGCGCGCATACAAGAGGTGCAAAATCGCGTGCTCGACGCCACCGACGTACTGATCGACGGGTGCCCACTTTTTGACCGCATCGACGTCGAACGCCCGGGTGTCGTCTCGAGGCGACAGAAATCGCAAGAAGTACCACGACGAATCGACGAACGTGTCCATCGTGTCCGCGTCACGCCTGGCCGGACTTCCGTCTCGCGGGTCGGGAACGTTGACCCAGTCCTCGGCAGCACCGAGCGGCGACGAGCCCTTCGGACGGAGGTCCAAGCCCTCGGTCGCAGGAAGCACAACGGGAAGTTGGTCGGTGGGAACGGGGATTTCCGCCCCGTCAGCTCCGTGAATGATCGGAATCGGGGTGCCCCAGTAGCGCTGGCGCGAAATCAACCAGTCCCGCAGTCGGTAGGTGGTAGCGCCTTTACCGGTTCCGTTCTTTTCGAGCACGTCGACCATCGCTGCGATGGCGTCGGCCTTGCGCAGTCCGTCGAGCGGACCCGAATTGATGTGCGGCCCGTCGCCCGTTGTCGCGACGAGAGTGACGGCGGGGTCGTTGGGTTCATCCGACGGGACATCCACAACGACCCGAACCGGAAGTTCGTACTTGAGCGCGAAATCGAGGTCGCGCTGGTCGTGCGCAGGAACAGCCATGATGGCTCCCGAACCGTAGTCCGCGAGGACATAATCGGCCGACCAAATCGGCACGAGCTCGCCGTTCACAGGGTTGATTGCGTGGCGCCCGAGGAACACGCCGGTCTTGTCGCGGGTTGCGTCCTGTCGTTCGATCTCGGTCTTCTTTTGAACTTCCTCGAGATAGGCCACGAACGCCATCCGAACGGCAGGTTCGGCCTCGGCTACGAGTTCACTCGCGAGGTCGGAATCGGGTGCGACGACCATGAACGTCGCTCCGTACAGCGTGTCGGGGCGGGTCGTGAAGACCGGCACAGTGCGATCGCTGCCCTCAACCGCGAACACGACCTCGGCACCGCGTGAGCGTCCGATCCAGTTGCGCTGCATCGTGAGGACCTTGGCCGGCCAGGCACCTTCGAGTCGGTCCAGGTCGGCGAGGAGCCGGTCAGCGTAATCCGTGATGCGGAAGTACCACTGCGTGAGCTTCTTTTTCACAACCGCCGCACCACTGCGTTCGCTCGTGCCGTCCGGCAAAACCTGCTCATTCGCGAGGACCGTCTGGTCCACCGGATCCCAGTTGACCCATGAGTCCTTGCGGTACGCCAAGCCCTTTTTGTACAGCTCGAGGAACAGCCACTGGTTCCACTGGTAATACTCGGGGTCCGAGGTGTGCAACACGCGCGACCAGTCGAAAGACGCCGCGTACCGCTTCATCGAGGCGCGTTGCTGAGCGATGTTCTCGTAGGTCCAGTCACGTGGGTTTACACCGCGCTTGATGGCCGCGTTTTCGGCGGGAAGTCCAAAGGAGTCCCAACCGATGGGATGCAGAACCTGATAACCGCGAAGGCGCCAGTACCGTGCGAGGACGTCACCGAGCGCGTAGACCTCGGCGTGGCCCATGTGAAGGTCGCCCGACGGATAAGGGAACATATCCAAGATGTACTTGTGCGGACGAGAGTCCTCTGTGTCGGGCACATCAAAGGGTCGTTCGGCTTCCCACACAGGAGCCCACTTCGCTTCCATCCGGCGGAAATCGTATTCGTTCTCGTCCACGGAAC
>JAEMRP010000211.1 GCA_016463265.1 Microbacteriaceae bacterium
AGCGGGTGTCTTTGAGTAGTGTGCTCACGTACTCGTGGCGCAAAACCGCGAATCCGTAGTTCGTTGTCGCGAACCAGTGCTGTTCGCGGGCGTTACGAACCGCCTCGGAATGCATCGCAAAGGACGGATCCGCAATGTCCAGGTGCGGTATGTCGATTTGGGTTGACATCAGGTGAACCTCATTGTTCGAGCGACTCGGCCGCAAATGGTTGTTGGGGTAAATCCTATGTCTATTTTCTAAAACATACAGTAGTGAATGATTTACCGAAAACGCCGTTGTCATAAATCATCTGCCTCTGGAGAAAAAAACGCGCTATGTTTACCCCAGCACAACGAGGTGCGACCAATGCCGGTGGCATCTCGCGATTAACACAACAATCGAAAGGTCACAATGGCTACGTCAGACAAGGCCCAATCCGACAAGGCGCAACTTAGCGCCCTCGGATACGAAGGGTCGTACAACCGCTCCATGACCGTGTGGAGCACAATGGCGCTCGGGTTCACCTACCTGTCGCCACTCGTCGCAATTTACGCGCTGTTCGGTCTCGGACTTATGACCGGCGGACCCGGGTCCATCTTCTGGATCCTCATCGTCGGCGGTGGCCAGATGCTCGTCGCGCTCGTCATGGGCGAGGTCGTTTCGCAGTTCCCCATCGCCGGTGGAATCTATCCCTGGATGCGCCGCCTTGCCGGGCGCCGATCCGCATGGCTCACCGCGTGGGTTTACGTTTGGGCGATGCTCGTGACAATCGCGTCGGTTGCGCAATATGGCACTGGCTTCCTCGCCACCGTTCTCGGTGTGACCGAGGTCTCACCCGAACTCACTCTGGTTCTTGCGATCAGCCTCCTCGTGGTCGCGCTTCTCGTAAACCTCGGGGGAACCAAAACTCTCGCGCGTATCGCGACCATCGGTCTCGGCGCAGAGCTCATCGGTGTCGTCGGACTGGGCCTTTACCTGCTCATCTTCGAACGCCAGAACGAGTTCAGCATCTTCACCGAAGGGTTTGCGTCGGCTGATTATGGCACCGCGTTCATGGGTGCGGCCCTCGTCGGTCTGTTCATGTTCTACGGCTTCGAGGCCTGCGGTGACGTCGCCGAAGAAGTTGGCGACGCTGCTCGTGAGGTACCGAAGGCCATGATTCTCACCATTCTCATTGGTGGCGTCTCGGCCCTCGCGTCGTTCTCGGGATACGTACTCGCCGCGTCGCCCGAGCTGCTTGCAGCGACCGCAGCGGGAGAAAATGCCGACCCCATCGGAACGATCCTCGCGGATGTCCTCGGAGAAACCGGCGCACGCCTGTTCCTCGTGGTTGCCGTCGTTGCATTCATCTCGTGCTGCTTGAGCCTGCAGGCTGCCGCAAGCCGCTTGCTGCACTCGTTCGCTCGCGACAAGATGCTTCCCGCAAGCGGCTGGCTCAGCCAGATTTCGAATCGCAGCAAGGTTCCGACCAACGCGCTGCTCGTCGCGAGCATCATCCCGATGTTGCTCTGTGTCGTCATCTACGCCAACCCGGCGTCGTTGGTTCCGATCACCGCATTCGCAGTGCTCGGAATTTACATCGCGTTCCAGGCGGTCGTCCTCGCGTCGCTCATCCAGCGATTCCGTGGCTGGAAGCCCGCCGGACCGTGGAGCCTGGGTTCACTCGGAATTGTTGTCAACATCGCGGCACTCGCCTACGGACTCTGGGCAATCTCGTGGTTGCTCCAGCCCGGAGTGAGCGGTGACTGGTTCATCGACAACATCTCGCTCATCGGCGTGGTGGCCGTCGTGGTCCCCGGTGGCCTGTACCTGCTCGTTGCACGTCCTCACCTTCGCTCGAAGGCTCCGTATTCGGACGCCA
>JAEMRP010000046.1:0-3735 GCA_016463265.1 Microbacteriaceae bacterium
CGAACACGTGGTCGCCAAGGTCGACGAGTTCTTTCCACCGTTCGAGGGCGTCCTCGCCGACGACATCGAGTGACAGCATCGCCTGAATGCGTTCGCCATCGCCCGACTGCAGCGCGGCAAAACAGAGCTTGCCCGTGTTACGCGAGTGAACAACTCGACCCGCGAGAGCCGCGGTCACACCGGTCGCAACGTCAACGTCGAGCCCCTCGTGGGCTGCGCGAACTGCGGCGATCGTGTCGGTGACGGGAACCGAGACGGGGTATGCCTCGCCCGTTTCCAGAAGCGTGGCGCGCTTAGCGAGACGAACAGCCTTCTGTTCAATAATCTCGTCGGCCGAGAGTTCGGTCTCGTCAGTCATGGCGCCCCTTCTGGTACTTGTCAAGGTTACCGTTCGGGTGCTCTGCCGATTGTCAGATTCGTCGAGTCACGTGGGTCCTTAGTCCTCGTCGTCAGACGTGGTCTCGTCGAGCCAACGACCGATCGGGTCGATTGCTCCGTCCGACGATGCCCGCAGCGCTTCTTCGACGGCCGAGTGCGCGAGCGCCCGTAGCACTGCTCCCGGGTGTTCGACCCCGATTTCCTGGAGCCGAAATGTCGATTGATCGACGATCGCCCGTGAGAACTCGGCAACGGTGGCTATCGCATCGGCATACGCTGGGCGGTCGTCTTCGGCGATGACGAACGGCTCACCCCCCATTTCGACGACCAAAGCTTGGGCGATGGGCAAGGCGACACTCGGCGCCGTGACCGCGAAATACGCGTCCTTCATGCGGTGTAAATCGAGCGACGTTCCCGTGAAAGTCAGAACCGGATGAATGGCGAGCGGTATTGCACCCTTTCGCGTAGCGGCTTCGAGCACACCAATCCCAAATTCGGCCGAGGTGTGCAGAACAATCTGGCCGGGGCGCCACGACTCGGCGAGCGATTCGACTATTTCGGCGACCGTCTCGCCCTCGCCGGCCCCGATAATGATCAACTGGGTGGCCGCGACGACCTCCGCGGGCGATTGAATTGACACGCCCCGCAACAACGAGACGACCCGTTCGCGGTCGGCCGGGGCGGGCTCGGTGATGGTCCACGGGAAATGTCCGGCGCCGGCTAGTGCAAGTCCCATAATCGCAAGTTCCGGCGCGGTTCCGACGAGTCCGACCTCGAGTCGACCTGGCGTCATCATGCGGGTTCTCCGTCCGGGTCTTGTGGAGGTAACACGCACCACCACTCGGCGACAAGCGCCGCGACAACGAGAACGAGTGACGCGACGACACCGCCAATGTTAGACGGAATGACGGCGTCGACGAGAACTGGCCGCGATGTCGAGAAGGCGAGAAAGCCGACGGTCGCGCCGAACATGAGAGTTCCGCCTACCGCCGAAGCCTTCGCCAACTGGACTATTGTCACCGCGGTGATGGGATCGATGCGGCGGCCCTTGACGGGTTTCACCGCCCAGCGGACGCGCGAACCGAGCGCGAGAACGGCGATTCCGATGAGAACAAGACAGATCGACAGCGTCCACGGAACGGGGATGGCCGTTCGGCCTGTGCTGACGAGTAGCCAGTCGAGCGCGAACCCGACGCCAAACGCAAATGGAGTGAGCCCGACGAGGAACAGCGGATTCGTCTTTTTCACGCGAGTACCGCCGCGAGTAGGTCGCTTACGGGTCCTCGACCGGGGATTGACGCGTCGGGGTCGAGGCTCAGCCACGGCCCCAGAACGAATGAGCGCTCGTGGGCGCGCGGGTGTGGGATGACGAGGTTGCCGTCTTCGATCAGGTCGCCGAACACGATGAGGTCGAGGTCGAGAGTCCGGTCACCCCAACGTTCGGTGCGAGTCCGCCCGTGGTCGTCTTCGATCGCGTGCAGAACCGCGAGAAAATCCGCGGCGGGCAGTGTCGTGTCGACGACAGCGACGCCGTTGAGATAGTTCGGGTGGGTGTCGCTGGGCCCATCCGGCCGAATCGCGATGGTCTCGACGAGGTCGGACACCGCGACCACGTGAATACCCTCGGTCGCCCCCAGTCGTTCGATCGCGGCCGCGATTGTCTCTGCACGGTTCCCCAAGTTCGCCCCCATCGCGATGACCACGCGGGTCATGGGCGCATCCGTTCAATCACGACGGATACGTCGTCGAACCGAACGGTAATCGGTGCACTGGGCTTGTGAACTTCGACCCGGGTGGAGAGAGCTCCGAACCCCAGAACGATGGCGGCGACGCGCTCGGCGACCGTTTCGATGAGGTCGACCGGGTCGGTCTCGACCGCCGCGACGATAGCGACCGCGAGTTCACCATAATGAATCGTCTGCGCGATGTCGTCGCCGAGGCCCGACAGCGAAACACGGGCGTCGACATCGATGATGAATTCTTGGCCGTTGGCGCGCTCGTCGTCGAACACGCCGTGGTGCGCGAAGGCGCGAAGCCCGCGCAGGCGAATCTCGTCGGTCATGCGGCGCCTCCCCACCACGAGTTTCGAACGCGAAGGGCCTCGGCGGTGCGGGCAACGTCGTGAACACGAACCGCAGCCACACCAGCCTCGGCGCACAGGACACTGGTGATCGCGGTCGCCTGATCGCGATCGGCCGGGGCTTCCCCGAATGGACTGAGAAATCGCTTGCGTGATGCTCCCACTAGGACCGGATAGCCCAACGCGACGAACTGGTTGAGGTCGCGCAGCAGTTGCCAGTTGTGGTCGGTGGTCTTGGCGAACCCCAGCCCCGGGTCAATCCAGAGCCTTCCGGGTGCAATCCCAGCGCCCTGAGCAGCGTCGATACGCGCGCGTAGCTCGGTCAGAACATCCCGAGTGACATCGCCATATGTCGCGTTCCCGTCCATGACGTCGCTCTCGCCTCGCCAGTGCATCGCGATGTAAGTCACGTCGCTGTCGGCTACGACACCGAGCATCGCGGGGTCCGACAGCCCACCCGAAACGTCGTTGATGTAGTCGACGCCGAGGTCGATTCCCAGGCGCGCGGTCTCGGCTCGCATCGTGTCAAGTGACACGGAAACACCGTCGGCCACGAGGGCGCGAATGACGGGTTCGACCCGCCGGCGCTCTTCGCCGTCGTCGGTTCGATCAGCCCCTGGGCGAGTCGATTCGCCCCCGACATCGATGACGTCGCCGCCGTCCGCAACCAACGCACGCGCGTGCTCGATTGCACTGTCGGGCGAATCCCACAGCCCGCCATCACTGAACGAATCCGGTGTCACGTTGAGGACACCAAAGACGAGGGGACGGTTAGCCATCTCCCCGGCCGATCAGAGTGAGGAGCGCTGAGCGGCTCGGTTCGAGCGCGAAACTTCCCGTTGCAGTGACGGTGACGGCCGACGCGTTGGTTTGTTTTGCGCCGCGTGCAGAGACACATTCGTGGCGGGCGTCAAGAACGACGAGCACACCGCTCGCTCCGACTCCGGTCGTTAACGCATCACAGACCTCTATGCCGATTCGCTCCTGAACCTGAGGCCTCGACGAAATCGTCTCGAGCACCCGCGCCAGGCGCCCGAGACCGACCACGATGTCGGTTGGCTCATACGCGATGTGGGCAACACCGTGAAACGGCAGCAGGTGGTGTTCACACATCGAGCGGAACGCGAGGTCGCGGACGATGACGGGGTCGTTCGACACGACATCGGCGGTCGACGCCGAATCGCGCAAGCCCTCGGTCGCATCGGCACCAACGCCCGCATACAGTTCCGCCATCGCGTCGGCGACCCGGACGGGAGTTTCGCGCAACCCGTCACGCG
>JAEMRP010000046.1:3835-7222 GCA_016463265.1 Microbacteriaceae bacterium
TTGGCCGTGAGCACCGTCCACGCCTCGTCACGGGCATTGTCAATCAGCGCACGAACCTCGGTGTCAACCCGTTCGGCGACTCCGTCGCTATAGTCGCGCTGGTGTCCGACGTCACGACCGAGGAACATCTCGCCGGATCCCGAACCCAACTTCACGGAACCCACGACGTTCGACATTCCGAACTCGGTGACCATGCGGCGAGCGATTCCGGTCGCTTTTTCGATGTCGTTCGACGCACCCGTTGTCGGGTCGTGAAAGACGATTTCTTCCGCGACACGGCCACCCATGGCATACGCCAACTGGTCGAGCAGTTCGTTGCGAGTGATCGAATACTTGTCGTCAAGGGGCATAACCATCGTGTAACCGAGGGCTCGCCCGCGGGGAAGAATCGTGACTTTTGTCACGGGATCAGTCTGACGCATCGCGGCCGCCGCGAGAGCGTGACCACCCTCGTGATACGCGGTGATGAGGCGTTCTTTGTCCTTCATGATCCGCGACCGCTTCTGAGGTCCAGCCATGACGCGGTCGACGGCTTCGTCGAGAGTTTCGTTCGTCAATTCGCTCTTGCCCTGCCGAGCCGTGAGAAGCGCCGCTTCGTTGATGACGTTCGCGAGGTCGGCTCCGGTGTAACCGGGCGTCTTGCGCGCGAGCAGCTCGAGGTCGACGTTCTTCGCCATTGGCTTGTCTTTCGAATGCACAGCGAGAATCTTGGCGCGGCCCTTCGAGTCGGGGGCGTCCACTTGAATCTGGCGATCGAATCGGCCGGGACGCAAAAGCGCGGGGTCAAGGATGTCGGGGCGGTTGGTCGCGGCGATCATGATGACGTTCTGTCCTGGCTCGAAGCCGTCCATCTCGACGAGGAGCTGGTTCAGGGTCTGTTCGCGCTCGTCGTGGCCGCCACCCATTCCGGCACCACGGTGACGACCAACCGCGTCGATTTCGTCGATAAAGATGATGGCGGGTGAGTTCTGTTTGGCGATGTCGAAAAGGTCACGAACACGGCTCGCGCCGACGCCGACAAACATTTCGACGAAGTCCGAACCGGAAATCGAATAAAACGGAACCGATGCCTCGCCGGCGACGGCACGAGCAAGAAGGGTTTTACCCGTTCCAGGAGGGCCGTACAACAGCACGCCCTTCGGAATGCGGGCGCCGACTTTTTCGAACTTTTCGGGGTTCTGCAGGAACTCTTTGATTTCGTGAAGTTCTTCGATCGCTTCGTCCGCGCCGGCGACATCCTTGAACGAAACCTGGGGCGATTCTTTGTTGAACAGCTTGGCGCGGGAACGACCGAATTGCATCGCTCCGCGAGCGCCGCCCGCATTGGATGAGATGAACCAGAAGGCCAAACCGATGATGAGGAAAGGGATGACGAACCCGAGGATTGAGAGGAACCACGATTCCTTGGGGACCTCGTCAGTGAACTTTTCGGGGTTCGCCGCGGTGATGGCGCTCAGGACCTCGGCACCACGTGGTGCTACGTAATAGAACTGGACGGTTTCGCCATACTCTTTGTCGGCGGTTTTCAGCGTGAGGTCAACGCGCTGCTCGAAGTCGGTGATGGTGACTTCCTTCACCTTGCCGTCAACTAGGAAGGACAAGCCCTCTTTGGTCGATACGGGAGCGTAATTGACAGTGGTCAGGAACGAGAAGCCCACCCAGACAACCAACAGTCCGGCGGCGATGTACAGCCACGGTCCTTTGAGGAAATTCTTCATTCGGCGCCCTGCTCCTGTTCTACAACACGTCTTGCCAGCGTACTCGCTAGCCGGCGGTCACATCAGGGCTATTCGCTTTCGGCGTAGACGCTCGGGGACAACACGGCGACATCACGCAGGTGACGGAAGTTCTCGGCATAGTCGAGTCCGTAGCCGACGACGAATTTGTTGGGGATGTCGAATCCGAGGTAGTCAGCCACGATCTCGACCTTGACCGCATCGGGCTTGCGAAGGGCGGCAAAAATCTTGACGCTCGCAGCGCCACGAGACATCAGGTTGTCGCGCAACCACGACAGGGTAAGTCCGGTGTCAATGATGTCCTCCACAAGGAGCACGTTTCGGTCGGCGATGTCGGTGTCGAGGTCTTTGAGGATTCGCACCACGCCGCTCGATGTCGTTCCGTGTCCGTAGGACGACACCGCCATCCAGTCCATCGTGATGGGAATCGTCAGCGCACGCGACAGGTCGCTCATCACCATCACCGCGCCCTTGAGGACGCCGACGAGCAAAAGGTCTTTACCGGCATAGTCGCGCTCGATCTCGAGGGCGAGCTCGGAGATCCGCAAAAGAAGTTGTTCCTCGGTAACGAGGATCTCGTCGAGTTGGTCGGAAACGTCGTCGTACCGCATGTCGTCCTAACTGGCGGGGTCGAATTGGATTCGACCATCGTGTCTGACCACACTACCGCCGGTGACATCAACCTTTCCCTGCCCGTGCCAGTCGATCAAAAGGGCATCAATCGCGCGAGTTTGGACGTGATTGAGGGTCGTTCCCCAGGCCCGATTCGCTGCAATTCGTATGATTCGGGTTCGCAGCGCCCGCGGCCGATTCGCGACATCCTCCGCGGCGAACGAGACCGGGTCGGTCGCGAGAACCTGGTGCGCCATCCCCGCGGCGAGGAGGTCCAGCGCGTCATCGTCGTCGCGAACGAGGTCGGCCGTTCGGGCAAGGGCATCAACGATTCCCGGGCCAAGTTCGGTTTCGAGGACGGGGAGAACGGAGTGCCGAACCCGGACTCGCGAAAAACGCTCGTCGACGTTGTGTGGGTCGTCCCAAGGCTCGAGCCCCTCGGCGAGGGACGCTGCGCGCGTAGCCTCGCGCGTGACGTCGAGAAGCGGTCGGCCGATGAGTCCGTCGAGTTCCGCCATGCCGCGAAGGCTGCCGGGGCCGCTCCCCCTCGCCAGTCCAAGCAGGACCGTTTCGGCCTGGTCGTTTCGGGTGTGACCCGTCAGAACGACGGCAGCGCCGTGACGTTCGGTGGCGGCGCGCAAGGCCGCGTATCGTGCGTCGCGAGCGGCTGCCTCGGGACCGCCTTCCGTTCCCACGACGACGGGTACCACCTCGACCGGATCCAGCCCGAGTGACATTGCCTTTTTCGATACCGAGAGCGCGAGTTCGGCACTTCCCGGTTGAAGCCCGTGATCAACGATGACTGCGCCAACGCGGAGCCCACGTTTTGCAGCTACGAATCGAGTTGCCGCCGCGAGCACCAGAGAATCCGCTCCGCCGCTCAGTGCAACGAGGACGAGGGAACCATCCGAAACGGGGTGACGGTCGAAAAAGTTCGAGACCGCGGATCGAACTACGGCGACGGCAGAGGACAACCTGCCCCGCCGCTCGCCGTTGGTATCGGTCACTCGGTAAGGTTATCCGAGAACCGTTGAGACAC
>JAEMRP010000047.1 GCA_016463265.1 Microbacteriaceae bacterium
CCCGTGGTCGCGAACCGCAAACGACACTGCCGTGGAAGTGGAATCAACCCACACCTCGATGGGTCCGCCTTCTCCGTGATCGAGCGCATTGGACAAAAAGTTTTGCAGAATCCGTCCAACCCGACGTGAATCAAGATCTACTTGTATGTGCCCGCCCGGTGCGAAGAGAGTAATCGTTGATCCTTGGGCACGAGCGAGGGGCATGAAGTCGTCAATACACGATTGGGCAAGTACCGCCGGCGAAATTGGGTCAAGTTCAAGTTCCGCTGCGCCGGCGTCAAAACGAGACATTTCAATAAGTTCCGTTAGCAGTCCCTCGAAGGTTTCAATTTGTCGATGAAGTAACTCGGCTGCACGTGCCGAATCTTTGTCAAAGGTTTCGCGCTGTTTGAACAACATGCTGCCGGCGAGTTTGATTGTTGTTAGTGGAGTCCGTAGTTCGTGCGAAACATCGGACACAAATTGTTGTTGCAGTGTTGAGAGGGTTTCTAAGCGATTGATTTGACCAGAAATCGATTCCGCCATTCGGTTGAACGATGTGGCTAACTGGGCTGAAACGTCAGTGCCATCGACTTCGATTCGCTCGTCAAGGTTACCGGCGGCAAATCGTTCCGCCGTCGCTGCGGTTGTGATGATGGGCTGGATTGAACGGGTTGTGACGAACCACACAATGAGCCCGGTAATGGCGACGAAGAATAACTCGCCGACTACGAGAGCACTTTGCACAAACGTGAGACTCGCCTCGACGTCCGCCAGGTCGTACACCAAAATAAGGTCGTGACGACCCGCGAGCGGAACGTCGATGTTGGTTCCCGTGACAATTCCCGGCGACCCACCGGGCACCTCCACCGATTGATAGTAAACATTGGTCCGATCGTCATGGATTGCCTCTCGAAGCGAGTCGCTCACGACTGTCAGAGGGAAACCAATGGACGAGGAGCTGGTCATAACCTGGTCGGTGTTTTGCCCCGGCGCGCGAAGGATGGCGAACCCGAGCAGGCCGGGTGAATTTGTTGTCGCTCGAATTGTCGCTTGTGCGTTGGAATTTGCCTCTTCGATACCGATGGAGCTCTCGGCATTCGTGACGCCGTCAAATTGTGACTGAACAATGCCCATTACGGCTTGCGTTTCAGAAACCACTTCGTTGCGACGCGACTCGAAGAGATTACTTTCGATTGTGACTGACAAGAATCCTCCGATTGCGAGGACGGCAACGAGCGAGAGCCCGACTGAGATTGCCGTCATGCGCAGGCGAAGAGACCCGACCCACGACTCCCGGATTTGTCGGACAATTTGGGCGATAGATTTCATGCGGAAATGATTTCTCCCGCGCGATAACCCACGCCGCGGACCGTGAGGACGATCTTCGGGTCATCGACGTCGCGTTCCACCTTGGAACGCAGCCGCTGCACGTGCACGTTGACGAGTCGGGTGTCCGCTTTGTACTGGTAACCCCACACCTGCTCCAAAAGTGCTTCGCGCGAGAACACTTCGGTTGGACGTGCTGCGAGCGTGTGCAGCAATTCGAATTCGAGAGGCGTGAGTGAAATAGGGACTCCGTCGCGCGAAACAGCGTGTCCGCGCAGGTCGATCACGATGTCTCCCACCCTGAGCGAACTGGACGAGGTGGAGAGTGGCCGCCGCATACACGCCTTGATGCGGGCGCTGAGGATCTGCTCGTTGAAGGGTTTTTCGACGTAATCATCCGCACCCGCTTCGAGCCCGTGGATGATGTCTTGCGGATCCGTGCGCGCGGTCAACATGATGATAGGAGTTCCCGCGTGCTCGCGAATCGATTGACAGACTGCGATCCCATCGACCCCGGGCAGGTTGAGGTCGAGTAGAACAAGGTGCGGGTGGTACTCGGCAAAGAAATCCAACGCTTGGGGTCCACTCGTGGCAACGCGAGTGTCGTACCCTTCTGCATGCAAGAACATTTCAAGGACCTCACCGATGCTCGGGTCGTCGTCGACAATCAAGATGCGTGCGACCAAGACAACTCCTCCCTCTCGGTTATGTTCATTGTTCTAATTCTGACGAATGATTGCGAGTGCTTCGTCCCGAACTGATGTCATCAGCTCGGGGGTCCCGCCCTCGACATTGAGTCGAAGCAATGGCTCGGTGTTGGATGGGCGAACGTTGAACCACCAAAATTTTCGCACCTCACCTGCGACGGGCGGAAGCGCCGTGTCGTCAATCGAACCGCCTGACACGGTGAGCCCGTCGAGCGTATCAACCGTTCCGCGACCGTCAAAAGCTTCCCGAATTCGGTCCAACGCGGCGGGTACATCCGTCACGGTTGAGTTGATTTCCCCGCTTTGTGCATAGGGCGAATAGCCCGCGGAAATGTCGGATAGTGGGCTTGCCTGAGATCCAAATTCGGCGAGGACGTGCATCGCGGCGAGCATCCCGTTGTCGGCTCCCCAAAAATCGCGGAAGTAATAGTGCGCGGAGTGCTCGCCACCGAACACCGCACCACTCTCGCGCATGATGTCTTTGATGAGTGAGTGCCCGACGTTCGTTCTCATCGGCTTTGCGCCAGCACCGCGAATCACCTCGGGAACGATCATCGACGTGATGAGATTGTGCAACACAGTGATTGACGAATCACCCGCCGCGCGCACCCGTTCGATTTCCCGAAGTGCCACGATGGCTGCAACGGCGCTCGGCGAGACGGGGTCACCGTTTTCATCGACGACAAAGCACCTATCCGCGTCGCCATCGAACGCGAGCCCGATGTCGGCCTTGTGGGCAACAACGGCTTTCTGCAAATCAACCAGGTTAGCCGGCTCAAGCGGGTTTGCTTCGTGGTTAGGGAAGGTGCCGTCCAATTCGAAATAGAGCGGAATAATGTCGATGGGCAACTCCGGGAGACCGGCCGCTGTTCCCAAAACAGCTGGCACTGTCAACCCACCCATTCCGTTTCCGGCATCGACAACGACCTTTAGCGGTCGAATGCTCAACATGTCGACAAGTGTTCGAAGGTATGTCGCGTACTCGGCAAGGACGTCGCGGGTCGTCGATTCACCGGGTTTGGCCACGGGCGAGATTCCCGATTCGAGATACGCCGCGGCGCGATCACGAATTGCGGCAAGCCCCGTGTCAAGGCTGATTCCTTGAGCGCCTGCGCGCGAAAACTTGATGCCGTTGTATGCCGCGGGGTTGTGCGACGCCGTGAACATCGCCGCCGGCGCGTTCCATGATCCCGAGGCGAAATAGGACTCGTCCGTCGAGCAGAGCCCAATATTGGTAACGTTCGCACCACGCGCCGTAGCTCCTCGAATGAACGCCGCCGCGAAACCGGGCGACGAGTCGCGCATGTCGTGGCCGACAACAACTGTCGCGCCCGCTGCACCGACCTCATCGACAAAACCTGCGGCGAGTGCTTCGACGACGTCATCCGTCAATTCGGCACCCACAAGCCCGCGCACGTCGTATGTTTTGACAAAGCGGGTCAAATCGACAGTCATTCGTTACCTTCCATCGGTCTGTTCACGATACCGCACGAGGTTCCAACGCGAGGAGGTGGCGAATAGGCTGAATGCATGTCCGGCTCACGCACAACCCGAAATCGGCACGGTCGTCAAGTCCGTTCCGATGTTCGAGGCATTGCCGCCATCGGCACGGGCGGCCGAAACACCAGTTTCGCGGAAATCGCGAAGGATGTCGTCAACTACCTCTGCGACGTTCAACCAACATTGATGCACGACATCCAGGTCGAGATGACGCTGCTCCCTAGCCCCGAACGCGCCGACGGAGTTCCTCGCCGATGGACTGCACTTCGGAGCGAACGTCGCGTGATTCTCTATCGTCTTCCTATCGAACGTGGTTCCAAGCTTCATCGCGAAGACGATTGGCACCGGCGCAATAACATTGAAACGATTGTCATCGAGGCGATTGCTGACCTCATCGACATCGACCCATACGAACTAGCGCCGAACCGTTACTTTCCCCACGCCTAACCGTGGATGACGACGACACTGGATGCATCGATGGGTGCCGTCAAGCCGCGAAGAGTGGCAATGCCGTCGCGGGTCAGGACAAAAATTGTGTTCGAAATCGATGAGCTTGATGTCACCGTCAGCATCCCCTTCACTACGGGTCTCAGCAGGTTTCCGTGGGCAGGAACAACAACGTTTTCCACGATGCCGCCGCCGCTCTCTATAGTGACCGTCGCATCGGACGCGCCAAAATTGGTGAGTCCCAGCAACGAGCCACCCGGCACCATCACCGATGCGACGCCCGTTTGCGCGGGTGCGGCGCTAGCCCACGCCAGGTCGGTAATTCCTTTCGATGCATCATTAAAACCGACCCGCGCCGCCGCAACAATCGGCTGATCTGATTCCACCGAGACCGCCCAATAGCCTTCACTCAACTCGGTAATCGGAAGGTCAAGCGTGGACCCGGCTGGAACTGATGCCATGACGACTTGGGGTTCCCCCTCGGCGTATGGGTCCAACGTGATTGTTATTGTTGCGTCAGTATCACCGGGAGCGAGGAATCGCAGTGCAGCGACAACATCGGAATATGACGGGTCGACGAGGAGTTTGCCAATAGATTTCTCTGACGGCAGGAGTAGAACCGGGAACGATATCGAGGTATTTGGCGCAGCGACCGGTCCGATGCGATCTAACCCGCCCGGCACGAGCCCTCTGACGACGGTGGTTTGTAGCGTCGCCCACACGGCTGCCCCGTTACTCACGAGACGTATGACGGGAGACGCTTCGTCTGGTGCAAATCCAGCGACGGAATAGGAGCGTTGTGATTTCGCTGGGATGACAATTCCTTGAGAGCCCGGCGCATCCACTTTCCCGGCCGAGCCCCAGATTTCTATATCGATTCGCGCCTCAACATCACTGCCGTTCGAAATCGTCACAATGGTGTCCCGACCTGTCGTCGTGCTGCCGCCAATCAGCCACTGGTCATTCAGGGGGTCACCGCACTCGGTCGCGAGATACCCCGCTATCGATTCGGTGTTGACAGAGTTGTACTCGGTTGCCGCCACATGGAGTGAATCCCCAGAGTTCGTGAATACCGACCCATTCGTCGTCGAATCCCTCGCGAGGTCCACGGGAACATCCCCACCGGACACGACCCGAGCCGTCGGACTGATGCTCGAAATAATCGCTGAATCTCCAACGTAACCAACGACGTCGCCCGAACACACGATGCTCCTCGTGACGGACCAGGGCGATATCACCGTTGTCAGTGGGGCAATCCCCGTCGACAGTGGAGTCGGAATTAAAGCAACGGAATAAGCCGAGAAACCCAGTGCGGTGAGTCCGGCTGCGCCGATCGTGATCTTGCTAAGAATGCTCATCGTCGACCTCTCCTGCCACTGGCGTGAGGTCATCCATCACGGGCCGACGGCGTGGTAGCGAGGTGGGAACTGCAGCGATGAGAGCCACCAGTCCGACGAGACCAAGAATTAAGCGAAATGCGAGGTCGGGGGAACGATTCACCGGCGTGGCCTCGATTGTTTCATTGACGCGCCACAGGATTCCACGGTCGGTAACACCAACCGCCGTGAGCCCCGCGTGCGACGCGATCGCGGAGACCTCGGGCGCGGTCGGCAATGCCTCGAGCACGATAAATCTGATGCCCGCGTCAGACACGGCGGCGACAACGTCGAAGCCGCTTTCGACAATCAAGTTGGCGGCGAGCTCGGCGATTGCGGCCTCGTGTTCCGCCAGTGTCCGTCGTGTGGCTGCTGCGGCGGTCCACTCAACGAGCGTCACACCCGCGTCTCGTTGCAATTCCGCGCGGATTCCATCGGCCGTCGGTGTTAGAATTAGCGTCGCCCCTCCGGGGTGCGCGGTCGTTTCCGCCTCCACGTAAGCGGGAAGAGTTCTCACGCTGGTGGGTGAAACAAGCGACATCCCGGCTGCAACTGCCGTGAGCGGGACGAATCCCACCGCGGCGAGAACCGCGACCGCGATGGGTGCAAGGAATCCCGCGGCGAAGCGAATCGCACTAATAGTGATGGCCGCACCACTGAGGAGGCCAAACCACACCACGTCATAGAGCGGTCCTGGGAACAACCCGACCACCTGACCCTCGGACAACGCAAGCGCGAGGGGACCCAGTGCCGCCCAGGTTAACAGTGCCGTTGCCCCCAGCATAAGTAGTGCACCGACGCGAGGGTTTTCCGCGACCACCAACGCGACCACCGTCAACGAAAGACACACGGCAACGACGACAAAGGCCGCGAGCGTTGCGATCTCGGTATCCACACCCGGGAAGCTCGGCATAGTGGGCCACAGCGTGAGCGAGACGACACCGTGCGGAGCTCCCGTCGGGAACGGCACTCCACGATCCGCAAAGTATGTCACCGGGTTTGACACGGAGGCCACGATTCGTGGCCATTCGAACGCTAGGGCCGGCGCTAGCGCAAACATCGCGGTCGGCGTGCCGGTAACGGAGCGAATGATGATGGCGGCCACAATGACGGGTGCGAGGGCCGGAACGGACACCCACACTATTGCACTGAGAATCGACGCCCAGCCGAGAGACAGAGTGCTGGAACCTGCGATTGCTCGCGCAAAGAGAGGCAGTGCGATGTGCGCGAGCACCGCGGTGATGCGCCCCTCAGAAATTGCTACGTGCAGCGTCGGGAGAAGCGCCCACCCTGCTCCAACCACAACGGCCGCGCGTGAATTTGTGGTCAGTGATCCTGCTCCGACAAACCCCGAGACGAACGACAGCGGAATCGCGAGGGCAAAAAGGCTGACGATAACGAAGTTGGGGTTCCACCACGTGAGCGAACCCACAATTCCCATCAGGGCTGCAAATCCATCCGGGGCGGCGGTTACTCCGCCCGCAACGTCACTCCACGTTGCGCCGATCGCGTCGAACGCTTCCGTTACGGTTGCGGGCATCGGAATCAACGCGCCGCCCGACAGCGCGGTGGCGCCGAGGAAACGACCGCCCAATACCAATCCGAGAACTGTTGCTAATCCCGTGAACCACATCGCCGAGGCGCGGAACTCGAGGCGAGGAGTGTCATCGGCCACTTCCTGTTTTGCGCGCTCGTCATCCTGTTGCATTGCCCGACGGTGCCGAAGATCGGACAGGGAGACAAACAGACGCCCGCCAGCCACGGGATTGGTCATCATTGTCCGATAGAAACGATGGGAGCGAGCAATTGCGC
>JAEMRP010000212.1 GCA_016463265.1 Microbacteriaceae bacterium
GGTCGCGCTGAGGCTGCGACAGGTTTCCGTGGAGGTCGACGCTGGGGATTCCCGCCTCGATCAGAACCTTGGCGAGCTTCTTGGCGTGGTGCTTGGTGCGCATGAACAGGATACGACGGCCGGTTCCCGATGCGAGAGCCTTGATGAGGGCGTTCTTGCGGTCAACGTCGTCGACTTCGAATACGTGGTGGGTCATCGCCGCGACGTGCGAATTCGCTTCGTCGACCGAGTGCAGAACCTCGTTCTGAAGAAATTTGTTGACGAGCTTGTCAACACCGTTGTCCAGCGTCGCGCTAAAGAGCATGCGTTGCCCGCCCGACGGTGTCGCCGACAGGATTCGAGTGACAATCGGCAGGAATCCGAGGTCGGCCATGTGGTCGGCCTCATCGAGCACCGTCACCTCAACAGCGTTGAGGTGCACGAAACCCTGTTTCATGAGGTCTTCGAGACGTCCGGGGGTGGCAACGACAATGTCGACGCCCTCCTTGAGGGTCGCGACCTGACGGTTCTGCGAGATGCCGCCAAAGATCGTCATCGACCGCAATCCGTAGGCGTCCGCCAGAGGCTGTAGAGCAGCCGCGATTTGAGTCGCGAGTTCACGAGTCGGCGCAAGGATAAGGCCGAGGGGGTAGCCCGCGCGGCGCTTTCCGCCAGCAAGTTCGGTTCCGAGGCGGGCGATCATCGGGATGGCGAACGCGAGAGTCTTTCCCGAGCCAGTTTTGCCTCGACCGAGCACGTCTCGACCCGCAAGGGTGTCGGGCAGGGTGTCGACTTGGATGGGGAAGGGGGTTTCTTTGCCGTCTTTCGCGAGGACCGCGACGAGAGGGGCGGGCACGCCGAGCGTGCTGAAGGTGTGAGTAGTCACAGTGATACCAGTTTCAAATGGTGACCGATCGGGCACGAATGTGCGCGGTCAATCTAGTGGGCGAGCGTGCCGAGCGGCACAGTCGTTCGCCGAAGAAAAGATGTCAACCGCCTAGCGGTGAGGGATGCGTTATTCGACGCACACATCGAAAAATCTCGAGTGCAGTGCCTCTAGTGTACCCGCAGAACCGTTACGGTCCGAGCAGGCCGGTCATTTCGGCTATCTCGGCAGTCTGCGCAGCAACTATCGCGGTGGCCAGTGCCGCGACCTCGTCATTCGCCGTCGTTGCCAACACGTCGTTGGCCATGTCGATCGCGCCCTCGTGATGCTGAATCATGTGTGCGAGGAACAGCGCGTCGAACTCGGCCCCGGTTGCCTGCTCGAGCATGGCCATGTCGGCGTCGCTGACCATCCCCGGCATCGACATTCCGTGAGAGCCATGATCGACGGCGGAGGAGCCGGCGGCCGCGAGCCACGCAGTCATCGTGTCAATCTCGGGTTGCTGAGCGCCTTTGATGCGCGCGGCAAGGTCGAGAATAGCGGCGGTCGTGGTGTTGGCTTCGGCCAGCGCCGCAAGTTCGACCGCCTGCGAGTGATGCGGAATCATCATCTGCGCAAACATCACGTCATTCATGTCGAATGTCGAACCGGGGACGGTGGTGGGCTTTTCCGCCTGCGTTTCGCCGCCTTGGTTCAGAAAACCGAACAGGTCACTAGAGCAACCTCCGAGACTGAGGGCAAGAACGGCGGACAGGGCAATCGGCGCAACTAATTTGTTCATGGCTTCGAGTTTAGGCGCGGAGGCTGAGAAATTCCTTGGAGACAGCGCACGTGATGAGCGGCTGAATGTCGGCTCGGTACAGTGATTACCTAAGAGCACACAGGAATGTTTCGCCGTGCGGGACACCCACCCCCAGTTCGAACGTCATCGACGGCGAGGCGGGCGAAGGTTA
>JAEMRP010000048.1:0-3487 GCA_016463265.1 Microbacteriaceae bacterium
TGGCTACGCCCGCCGAGTCGTATCCGCGATACTCCAAGCGCCCGAGCCCCCCGAGAAGGACCTCCTGGGAACCTCGAGGACCCACGTAACCGACGATTCCGCACATGGGGGCAAGTCTAACCGCCCCGCGAGCAGAGTATCGTTGAGCAAATGGCGGATAGTTCAATCGGGTTGACCCCGTTCCATGAGATTCCTCGTCATCGGTGGTCAGCACTCGCGTCGTCTTTGGCGTCTCCTCTGTCGGCGAGGGAAATCGAACGCATTCGCGGGCTCGGCGACAGCCTCGACATCGACGAGGTCGACAGCATCTATATCCCGTTGACAAACCTTCTCTCGCGTTACGCCAAGGCGGCGCGCCAAACTCACGCCGACACCGCGGCGTTCCTCGGGATCACGAAACCGCACACTCCTTTCGTCATCGGAGTTGCCGGTAGCGTCGCGGTCGGTAAGTCCACCGTGTCCCGACTGCTGCGCGAACTGTTGTCCCGCGACCCCGAGACGCCCAACATTGCACTGGTGACGACCGACGGGTTCCTGTACCCCAATGCCGAATTGTCCAGACGCGGAATCGCGCACCGCAAGGGTTTCCCCGAATCGTACGACCGCCGTGCGCTGCTTCGATTCGTCACCGAGATCAAGTCAGGGGCGGAAAGGGTGTTTGCGCCGGTCTATTCCCACCTGTCATACGACATCATCCCGGGCGACACAATCGAGGTCTCGAGGCCCGACATCCTCATTGTCGAGGGCCTCAATGTGCTGCAACCACCCACCGCCGGGCAATCTGTCGCCCTGTCGGATCTGTTCGATTTCTCAATCTACGTCGATGCTCGAACAGCCGATATCGAATCCTGGTATGTCAACCGGTTCCTTGCGCTACAGACCAGCGCATTCGCCGACGAGCGGTCGTTTTTCCACCGATACGCGGCGTTCTCGCGCGTCGAGGCCATCGCCGAAGCGACGGCAATCTGGAAGTCCATCAACGAACCGAACCTGATTGAGAACATCGCACCGACCCGCTCGCGCGCGAAATTGGTCCTAAAAAAAGACCGCGATCACACAGTTTCCACAGTGTTATTGCGCAAAATCTAGCGGGAGAGTCGCGCGCGTACTGTGTCCGCCAGTCGGTTGGCGACGCTCTCGGCGTGATCCTGAGTCGCGGCTTCGACCATGACCCGCACGAGCGGCTCGGTGCCCGACGAGCGGAGCAGGATTCGGCCCGAATCGCCGAGTTCGCCCTCGAGTTCCGACTGCAACGCGGCGATTACCGTATCCGAGTCCAGATGCGTGTGGTCAACGTCTTTCACGTTGACGAGAATCTGTGGCAACGCGGTCATGACGGCAGCCAGTTCCGTCGCAGTCTTTCCGGATCGCACCATCTCGGCTGCTAGGTGAAGTCCGGTGAGCAGCCCGTCACCCGTCGTGGAGTGATCCGCGAAGATGATGTGCCCCGATTGTTCGCCGCCAAAGTTGTAGGCACCCGTTGCCATGTCTTCGAGGACATAACGGTCGCCGACCGCCGACCGCCGGAGCGAGATTCCCTCGCGATTGAGCGCGATTTCGAGGCCGAGGTTGCTCATGACCGTTGCGACAACCGTCGAACTCTTGAGCAGACCCCGTTCGTTCATCGACACGGCAAGGATCGCCATGATGTGATCGCCGTCGATGACCTGTCCGCTGGCGTCGATGGCGAGGCATCGGTCCGCGTCACCATCGTGTGCAATCCCCAGGTCGGCTCCGACATCAACGACCTTTTTTTGCAACAGGGCGAGGTCGGTTGAACCGCACCCCTCATTGATGTTGAGACCGTCCGGGTCACTACCGATTACGGTGACCTGCGCGCCCGCGTCTTTGAACGCCCGCGGTGAGATTCCGGCGGCTGCGCCGTTCGCACAGTCGATGACGATGTGCAATCCAGCCAGCGAGATGTCCATCGTCGCGAGGAGGTGAAGCACGTATCGGTCTTCCGCATCGGCAAATCGGCGAATTCGACCGACTCCCGCGCCAGTCGGCTGAAGGCGCGGCCCCGCCATCGCTTTTTCAATCCGCTCCTCAACGATGTCGGGAAGTTTTGTTCCCCCGAATGAGAAAAACTTGATGCCGTTATCCGCCGCGTGGTTGTGCGACGCCGAAATCATGACACCGAAGTCGGCCTGAATGTCGTTGACGAGAAACGCCGCCGCGGGGGTGGGCAAAACCCCAGCATCGAGAACATCGATTCCGGAACTTGCCAACCCAGCCGAAACCGCCGCCGTGAGGAATTCGCCAGAGATTCGTGGGTCGCGGGCAACAATTGCGCGCGGCTTACGCCCCTCTCGACGCACCTCGTCGGCATGTCGACCCTGTGTGAGAACCTGGGAGGCTGCTTGCGCAAGACGCAGGGCCAAGTCGGCCGTGAGTTCGGCGTTGGCGAGCCCGCGAACACCATCGGTCCCAAAGAGACTCGACATCGGAGAATGACCGATTAACGCTTCGAGTACTGGGGAGCCTTGCGGGCCTTCTTGAGTCCAGCCTTCTTGCGCTCTTTGATACGTGCGTCACGCGTGAGGAAACCGGCCTTCTTGAGGGTCGGACGGTTGTTCTCGCTGTCGATTTCAAGGAGGGATCGAGCGATGCCGAGACGCAGCGCGCCGGCCTGACCCGAGGGGCCTCCGCCCGAAATGCGAGCGATGACGTCATAAACAGAACCGAGCTCGAGAACCGCGAACGGAGACGTGATGAGCTGTTGGTGAAGCTTGTTGGGGAAGTACTCTTCGATGGCTCGACCGTTCACAGTCACGGTACCGGTACCGGGAATGAGTCGCACGCGGGCGATTGCTTCCTTGCGTCGGCCGACGGCTGCGCCGGCGACAGAGAGAGTGAGCTTCGGTGCCTTGGCGCCCGATGCTGTGGTTTCGCTGATTTTTGCCACTGTTCTAATCCTTCACTCGGCGCTTACTGCGCGACCTGGTCAAATGTGTACGGCTTGGGCTGCTGTGCGGTGTGAGGGTGCTCGGCACCCGCGTACACCTTGAGCTTGCGGAACTGGTCGGCTCCGAGCGAGTTCTTGGGGAGCATGCCACGAATGGCCTTCTCAACGGCGCGCGTGGGGTGCTTCTCGAGGAGTTCAGAGTACTTGACGGCCGTCAGCCCACCCGGGTAACCCGAGTGGCGGTAGGCAAGCTTCTGCGTCAGCTTCGAGCCGGTGAGTGCGACCTTTTCCGCATTGATGATGATGACGTGATCACCCATGTCCATGTGCTGAGCGAAGGTCGGCTTGTGCTTGCCGCGAAGAAGAACCGCGGCGTGGCTTGCCAGACGACCGAGGACAACGTCTTCGGCGTCGATGATGATCCATTCCCGCTGGATATCAGCAGGTTTTGGTGAGAATGTACGCGTCACAGTCGTAGCGCTTTCGGTTAAAGTGTTCGTGAATCCCGCTCCGGTGAGGCTTTCTAAGGAAAGAACTCGGTGGAGGGCTCAACCAAGCACCCGGGTCGGGCACCAAGGG
>JAEMRP010000048.1:3587-7129 GCA_016463265.1 Microbacteriaceae bacterium
TAAGGAAAGAACTCGGTGGAGGGCTCAACCAAGCACCCGGGTCGGGCACCAAGGGACAACAATACAAGGGATTGCGCGTCTGGTCAAACCGGTTCACGGCGGGCGCGCGACGATTCAGCGCGATTCCCCATCTCGTCATCCGCCGGATAGCCCACCTCAACGAGAGTCAGCCCGTGCGGCGGGATGACGATGAAGGCTGATGTGCGCGTCCGTTCCGCGCGAAGCGTCACGGCATCGCTCACACTGAGTTTGCCGCGCCCCACCGCGATACACATCCCGACGAGGTTTCGCACCATGTTGTGGCAGAAAGCGTCGGCCTGAACTTGGGCAACGAGAGTACCGTCGTCGTCGCGCCGCCAGCAGAAAATCTGCAATTCGCGGACGCGAGTGGCTCGAGGCCGGGGCTTGCAATACGTGGTCCAGTCGTGAAGCCCCAGAATCGACGTCGCGGCCGCGTTCATCAGCTCGATGTCGAGGTGATTGTCAACCCAGAACGTGATGTGCCGAGTTCGTGGATCACGATTACCGACGGCATCGGACACTCGGTATTCGTAGCGTCGGAACAACGGAGAGTAGCGTGCGTCGAACCCGGGTGGAGCTATCGTCACGCGGTGAACGTGTACCGCCCCACCCGCGAGGATTGAATTAAGTTGGCGCTGAAGCCGTTCGGGATTCACCGAATCGTCGACGTCGACGTGAGCAGTTTGCCCCGTCGCGTGGACACCCGCGTCCGTTCGTCCCGCGACAGTCGATTGAATCGTGTCCAGCCGAAGGATCGTTGCCAACGCGACATCGAGCGTTCCCTGCACGGTGTGCAGACCGGGTTGTTTAGCCCAACCAGCAAAGTCAGTACCGTCGTAGGAGAAATCGATGCGGAGTCTCATGAATGGTTACCGTAAACAACGCGAGGCCCGAGGAAAATCCCCGGGCCTCGCGTCATTGAATTACTTGTCGTCGCCCTCGGGGGCAGATTCTTCGGCTGCTTCCGGTGCCGCGTCGTCCGCGGGAGCTTCGACGGCTTCGTCGGCCTCGGCTGCCTCAGGCACTTCGACGCTCTCGACAACCTCAGTCTCGACAACCCCGTCAACCGGAGAGTCGGTAACGACGTCTTCGACGATGTCCTCAGCAACAACTGCGGCAGCGGCCTTTGGAGCCGGCGCAGCGGCAGCTGCGGCTGCTGCGGCGGTCTTCTTGGCTGACTTGGGCTTGGGGTTTACGGGCTCAAGAACGAGCTCAATCTGAGCCATCGACGCGTTGTCGCCCTTGCGGAAGCGAGTCTTCGTGATGCGGGTGTAACCGCCCTCGCGCAGCTCGACCTGCGGTGCAATCACGGTGAAGAGTTCGTGCGTTGCATCCTTGTTGCGAAGAATTCCCAGAACACGACGGCGGGCGTGGAGATCTCCGCGCTTCCCGAACGTGACGAGGCGCTCAGCGAGCGGGCGGAGGCGTTTGGCCTTCGTCTCGGTCGTCTCGATCGACTTGTGGGTGAACAGTGCAACCGCGAGATTCGCAAGAAGCAGACGTTCGTGGGCCGGGCCTCCTCCGAGGCGGGGTCCCTTTGTGGGCTTAGGCATGTGTTGGTTCTCCTGTCAGATGCGAGCGCGACGGCACCCGCAGGTTAATTGCTATTCGTTGGCCTCGTAGAAGTATGCAGAATCCGCTCCCGGAACACCGTCCTTGAGCTTGATGCCCCGCTCGACGAGCTTCTCGAGAACCTCGTCCACCGACTTCTGTCCGAAGTTTCGGATGTTCATGAGTTGGTGCTCAGTGAGGTTGACCAACTGTGCGAGTGTGTTGATTCCCTCGCGCTTGAGGCAATTGAAAGAACGAACCGTGAGGTCGAGTTCTTCAATGCGAATGTCGAGTCCTTCGCCCGTAACAACCTCTTCGAAGCGAGGCCCAATTTCGATTCCTTCGGCTTCGACGTTCAGTTCACGTGCAAGTCCAAACAGTTCGACGAGAGTCCCACCAGCCGACGCGACAGCGTCGCGAGGAACGATTGACGCTTTGGTCTCGACGTCGACAACGAGCTTGTCAAAGTCGGTGCGCTCTCCGGCACGAGTTGCCTCGACGCGGTAGGTCACCTTGAGAACGGGCGAATAAATCGAGTCAATCGCGATGGTACCGATGGGGGCACCGGCAATCTTGTTCTGCTCCACCGATACATATCCACGACCGCGCTCGATCGTAAGTTCGATTTCAAGGTTTCCCTCTTTCGACAGTGTCGCAACATGCATCTCGGGGTTGTGGATTTCCACTCCGGCGGGAGCCGTGATGTCGGCTGCGGTTGCAACACCAGCGCCCTTTTTACGGAGGTAGGCGACAACCGGCTCATCATGCTCACTCGATACCGTGATGTTCTTGAGGTTCAAGATGATTTCCGTGACGTCCTCGTGGACACCCGTGAGCGACGTAAACTCGTGCGGTGCACCGGTCACGCGAAAACGGGTGACTGCTGCGCCGGGGATTGACGACAAGAGGGTACGGCGGAGGGAGTTACCCAGGGTGTAGCCAAAACCGGGTTCAAGCGGTCCGATCACGAACTGTGAACGCGTGTCGGATTCGGTGATTTCGGTGAGCGTGGGGCGCTGTGCAATGAGCACGTGGTTTCCTTTCGGTCAGTGTCCGCTATATGACACTTCTCTGAATACGAATGTTGAATTGTTGGTGTGAGGCGAGCGGGTCTCCCCCTCACCCCGTTAAAACCTGGTGTGTTAGACGCGGCGCCGCTTGGGCGGGCGACAACCGTTGTGCGCCTGAGGCGTCACATCGGTGATCGATCCGACCTCGAGACCAGCGGCCTGGAGCGAACGAATTGCCGTTTCACGACCGGAGCCAGGCCCCTTGACAAACACGTCGACCTTCTTCATGCCGTGTTCCTGTGCCTGACGGGCTGCCGATTCTGCAGCAAGCTGAGCGGCAAACGGAGTCGACTTTCGCGAACCCTTGAATCCAACGCCACCCGACGACGCCCACGAAATGACGTTACCCGACGGGTCGGTGATGGACACAATGGTGTTGTTGAACGTCGACTTGATGTGAGCCTGGCCCACGGCGATGTTCTTTTTGTCCTTACGACGGGGCTTACGGCCAGCGGTCGCTTTTGGTGATGCCATGATCTAGTTCCCTTTCCTAGGGCCGCAGCTAGCGGCCGGCCTTCTTCTTGCCGGCGACAGTGCGCTTCGGTCCCTTGCGGGTGCGGGCATTGGTCTTCGTGCGCTGTCCGTGAACGGGCAGGCCACGACGGTGACGGATTCCCTGGTAGGAGCCCAGTTCCACCTTGCGTCGAATGTCTGCCTGAACCTCACGGCGCAGGTCACCTTCGACCTTGAAGTTCGCGTCGATGTAGTCACGCAGCGCGATGAGCTGTTCGTCGGTGAGGTCCTTGACGCGGATGTTCTTGTCGATTTTGGTCTCGTCGAGAACCTGAACCGAACGGGTACGGCCAACGCCGTAAATGTAGGTGAGTGCGATTTCCACGCGCTTATCGCGGGGAATATCTACTCCAGCGAGACGTGCCATGAGGCTGCTCCTAGTGATTG
>JAEMRP010000213.1 GCA_016463265.1 Microbacteriaceae bacterium
CCCATTCGGCGAATGATTCGTTGAGCCAGAGGTCGTTCCACCACTTCATCGTGACAAGGTCACCGAACCACATGTGCGCGAGTTCGTGCAAGATCGTGACGACTCGACGTTCGCGAACCGCGTCCGTCACCTTGGATCGGAACACGTAGACCTCGGTGAAAGTCACGCATCCCGCGTTCTCCATCGCGCCCGCGTTGAATTCGGGAACAAAGAGTTGGTCATACTTCTCAAACGGATAGGGGACGGCGAACTCGCGTTCGAAGTATTCGAACCCCTTTTTGGTGATGTCAAAGATGTAGTCGAAATCAAGGAATTCGGCGAGCGACTGCCGAACGTAGATGCCCAAGGGAATCGTCCGTCCGTCCGACGACGTGAGTTGATCGTGATGCGCGACGTACGGGCCCGCGACGATCGCGGTGATGTACGACGAAATCCGTGGGGTCTGCGGGAAGGTCCACGTCGCCGATGCTCCGTCGACGACGGGAACAGGGGTGGGAGAGTTCGACACGACAACCCAGTCAGTGGGCGCCACAACCTCGAAGTCAAAGGTCGCCTTGAGGTCCGGTTGTTCGAACGCAGCAAAGACTCGTCTCGAGTCAGGTACTTCGAACTGGGAATACAAATACACTTTGCTGTCGACGGGGTCGACAAAGCGGTGGAGCCCTTCGCCAGTGTTGACATAGAACATGTCCGCGTCAACGACGAGAACGTTCTCGGCGGCGAGATTGTCGAGTCGGATTCGAACACCGTCCGACACGGTCCCCGGGTCGAGGTCCACACCGTTGAGTGTCACAGCGAGAACCTTTGCGGTGATTGCGTCGATGAAGGTGGACGTGCCCGGTTCTGCGCCGAACGCCACGGTTGTGTTCGAGCGGAACGTCGTATCCGAGGTCGTCAGATCAAGGCGAACCGCGTAGGACTCTGTTCGAATGACGCTCGCTCGCTCTATCGCTTCGACGCGGGTCAGGTTTTCTCCGGGCATGGTGACTCCTTCATGTGCACAGTGCACATCAAATCTAACGCTCCCGCGGAACGTCAACGGCACAAACGATTCGTGAGCCCGCGAGAAGGCCCGGGACGGCTACCGAGTGGTTGGCCCGATCGGTCGAAACACGGTTTTGCGCAACACCGTGACGTGCAGCGGGCCTGCGTGTTGGAAAGAAAAAGGTCCGGCGATACTGATGTGCTTAGTCAATTAGGGTCGTAAACCCGAGAGTGGCCAGTTCGTCAAACAGGAACGGTCCGAGTGTTTTTCCAAAAATTGCCGTGATGTGGCGCGAGTCTCGGTAAACGCTCACTCCACCGATGACCAGGGGGCAGGTTGTGCGGTCGCAATAGATCTCACTGAAATCGATCGTGTCGAGACCAAGTTCTTGTGCGACGTCAAAAGCGTGATCGTCGAACTCAAAACCTGTCACACGTGACATCACACAGCTACTTGCGTCGTCGCGGTTGTAGTCCACGCAATTCCTGGCGGCCTTACTGACTCCTGGACTGTCTTTGACGACGACGAATCGCACACCGTGTGAGGCAAGATCCGAGTAGGTGGACTCGAAATCCGCTCGCTCTGTGGGGTCGGGAATTCGGCGAGAATCGTCCACTGATTGAACCAAAATCGCGAAGGCAAACTCGCCCGCAAGTAAGCGATTTCGCACGGTGTCGTTGCGTTCGCTGCAGTTGCTTCCTTGCTCAACTTGCCCAACCACGAACGGGCAGCCATTCAGAAAGAAGGCGTGAACGGCAACGCCGAGGCGCTTGCCCACGTCATCCCACGCCACCCAGA
>JAEMRP010000214.1 GCA_016463265.1 Microbacteriaceae bacterium
TCGCATCCCTCGCCGTCGACGGCAAATCGACGACAGTTCTCGAGACCGAACTCCTCGCAGGGGACACGGCAATTCACTCCCCCGAGTGGGTGCCGTGGGTGGACCGCCTTCGTGAGTACGAGGAATCGATCGCCGCGGGAATGGAAGAGGCCATCGTGGTCGTGCCCGATGACGAACTCGACGAACTCGACGACGATGACGAAATGTTGGACATTGATGATGACGACGATGACGACGACGATGATGATGATGATGACGACGATGATGACGACGATTTTGAGGACGATGTCGACTCGGTAGATCTCGCGGACATCGTTGAATCACCGTTCGACGACACGGACGTGTTCGACGGTGTCGATGATGCTGGCAGCGAAGACGGCTCTACCGAGGACGACTAAAGAGCGGCGATTGCCGCGTCAATGGCTCCGAGAAGTCGAGAGACATCGCTCGGTTCGACCGCGGTGAATGTCGCGATTCGAAGTTGATTGCGCCCGAGCTTGCGATACGGCTCGATATCGACAATCCCGTTCGCACGCAACATCGCGGAAACGCGGCTCGCATCGACGCTCTTATCGAAGTCAATCGTTGCGACAACCTGCGAACGGTGTTCAGGGTTTGCGACGAACGGTGACGCGTTCGGGTGAGTCTCGGCCCACGCGTAAATGCGGTCTGACGAATCCTTCGTGCGCGCGTGTGCCCAGGCTAGTCCGCCGTTGTCATTGATCCACTGGATCTGCGCGTCCAACAACAGCAGCGTCGCGATTGCGGGAGTGTTGAGCGTCTGGTCGAGGCGCGAATTATCCACCGCGATGCTGAGTGACAAGAATTCGGGGATGTAGCGATCCGACGCGGCGATTCGTCCGATTCGTTCGATGGCGGCGGGGGACATGAGAGCGAACCACACGCCACCGTCACTCGCAAAGTTCTTTTGCGGTGCGAAGTAATACACGTCTGTCTCGAGCGCATCGATATCGACACCGCCGGCGGCACTTGTTCCATCGACCACGGTGAGCGACCCCGCCGGCCCCTGGCGACGTACCGCAGCCATCGCCCCGGTCGACGTTTCGTTGTGGGGGTAGGCGAACACGTCTGCTTCCTCGTCGCCGGCGAATGCCGAGACGGTTCCCGGATCACCCTGGACGACGGCCGGTGCGGCGAGCCACGGTGCGCTCGCGGCTGTCACGAATTTCTGCCCGAACTCTCCGAAGGACAGATGCGCGCTGCGCTTGTCGATGAGCGAAAACGCCGCCGCATCCCACATAGCCGTTGAGCCACCGTTGCCCAGGACTACTTCGTAGCCGTCGGGCAATCGATAGAGGTCTGCAAGTCCCGCACGCACTCGTCCGACGAGTTCACGCACCGGTTTCTGTCGGTGGGATGTCCCTAACAGGTGTGCGTTCGCGACAAGGTAGTCGACTTGTTCCGGCCGAATTTTGGACGGGCCGCATCCGAACCGGCCGTCAACGGGGACAAGCTCGGGTGGAAGGCGGAAGTCCGTCATAACCCAAGTCTAAACAATCCACATCGTTCACAATTCGATAGTTTTGCCACGCCGAGGGACTCGCTTAGCCCGTTCATAGGGTCGCTCGGTAAACTCGTAATGTTCCAATCGCGCCACAGCGCACACAGAACAGCCCCACACGACCCGAGTTCCCCGTCTGTGTGAGGTTAAACAAACTGAATGACGGGGAGGTGAAGCGCCTCGGGCTCAGGAGCAAACTCTTGGATAACGCTTTCTTTCGGATCGGCCACACCACAGCTCTCGCCATCGGTGACGTCGTT
>JAEMRP010000215.1 GCA_016463265.1 Microbacteriaceae bacterium
TAGCGCGCTTCCTTCACACGGAAGAGGTCATCGGTTCGAGTCCGGTATCGCCCACCGTTCGACACCTGTTCTCGCGTCGTGACACACGTGAAGGATGGTTTGGAAAGGTCGGCATGATTCGATAGAGTCAGGGAGTTATCGAAAGATAATGTGCGGATGTGGCGCAGTGGTAGCGCATAACCTTGCCAAGGTTAGGGTCGCGAGTTCGAATCTCGTCATCCGCTCGAGGTAAACCTCCGGGTCGACAGTACCCACACGGTGGCGTGGCCGAGAGGCGAGGCAGCGGCCTGCAAAGCCGTCCACACGGGTTCAAATCCCGTCGCCACCTCACACAATTGAAAATGCAATGGGCGATTGGCGCAGCGGTAGCGCGCTTCCCTGACACGGAAGAGGTCATCGGTTCGATCCCGGTATCGCCCACTCACACAAAACTGAGTACGGAGGGTTGTCGATGTCGGACTCGATAACGCTTACTGAATCCCAGACCGGCTTTGAACTGTTCAGCGAGAAATCTATCGTTGCGATGCGCGTCAATGGTGAACTCCGTGATTTGGCTCACCAGGCTGGCGCCGGTGACGTTGTCGAGGGCGTCGACATCTCGTCTCCCGATGGACTAGACATCCTTCGCCATTCGACCGCCCACGTTCTGGCGCAGGCCGTGCAGCGCATTAATCCCGCGGCGAAACTCGGCATCGGACCACCCGTCACGGACGGCTTTTATTACGACTTTGATGTGGAAACCGCGTTCGCCCCGGAAGACTTCGTCTCACTCGAAAAAGAGATGAACCGTATCGTCCAAGAAGGACAGCGCTTCATGCGACGAGTCGTGACCGATGACGAGGCTCGAGCTGAGTTGGCGAACGAGCCATACAAACTTGAATTGATTGGGTTGAAGGGCGGCTCGACCGGCGACGATAACGAGAGTGTCGAGGTGGGTGGCGCTGAACTGACGATCTACGACAACGTCGACCCCAAGACGGGCGAAACGAAATGGAAGGACCTCTGCCGAGGCCCGCACCTGCCCAACACGCGCATGATCGGACAGGGCTACAAACTGATGCGTGCTGCAGCGGCGTATTGGCGAGGTTCGGAAAAGAACCCATCACTTCAGCGAATTTATGGGACGGGTTGGCCTTCGAAACAGGAATTGCGGGACTACACCGAACGCCTCGAAGAGGCGCAGAAGCGCGACCATCGACGTCTCGGCGCAGAGCTCGACCTGTTCTCGTTCCCCGAAGAAATCGGCTCGGGGCTTCCCGTGTTTCACCCGAAGGGCGGAATCATTCGCCGTGCCATGGAGGACTACTCGCGCACTCGACACGACGAGGGCGGGTACGAATTTGTCTATTCTCCGCACATCACCAAGCAGAACCTGTTCGAAACGTCCGGACACCTCGCCTGGTACAAGGACGGGATGTTCCCGCCCATGCATCTCGACGAGGTTCGCAACGAGGCAGGCGAGATTACGCGCGCGGGGGTTGATTACTATCTCAAACCGATGAACTGCCCGTTCCACATTCTGATTTACCGCTCACAGGGACGTTCGTATCGCGACCTGCCAATGCGTCTGTTCGAATTCGGTGGCGTTTACCGATACGAGAAGTCGGGTGTCGTCCACGGATTGACTCGCGTTCGCGGCATGACACAGGACGACGCACACATCTTCACGACCCCCGAGAAGATGGAGGAAGAACTCGTCAAGGTTCTCGACTTCGTCCTCACCCTGCTGCGTGACTATGGCCTCAATGATTTCTATCTCGAGCTGTCGACCCGAGACCC
>JAEMRP010000216.1 GCA_016463265.1 Microbacteriaceae bacterium
GGGACACTCGCGCGACAACTCGGCGCACACACCATCGCCTCGTCGATTGCCTATTTGTCGAGCGACACACTCGTTCAGACCTCTTTTGCCCAAGCGTTTCACGTCATCGACATCGTGCCGCTCGATATTCGCGCAATTGCCCAGTATTGCCGGAACGCCGGAATTGGCACGCTCGAGATCAAGAAACGTGGCGTCGACATTGATCCCGCGACATTCCGAACCAAACTGAAGTTGAAGGGGTCGAGGTCGGCGACCCTGATCGTGACCCGGGCGGGTAACGGTCGCGTCGCGATTGTGGCGGAACGGGTTTGCTAGACGCGAACGGTTTCGACGGGCAGAGTCGAATCCGCGGGGAAGTCAAGGTCCGACGGTGCGACGCCGCGCTCAAAGAGGTGCGCGCCAAGGGCTGCAATCATCGCACCGTTGTCGGTACAGAGGTTCAGGGGCGGAACGCGCAATTCAATGCCGTTCTCTGCGCACCGCTCGGCCGCAAGCGCGCGAATTCGGGCATTCGCAGCGACACCTCCTCCGAGGAGCAATCGACTGACGTTGTGTTCGAGACACGCAGCGACTGCCTTTTTGGTCAACACGTCGGCAACGGATTCGCGGAAACTCGCAGCGACATTGGCAATTGAGAGGTCCTCGGTTGTCTCGACATATCGAGCGACAGCGGTCTTGAGCCCAGAGAACGAAAAATCGTAGCGGTGGGCGATGAGGTCTTTGGGTAACGTCAGTCCGCGCGGGAAGAGAATCGCGGTGGGATCACCGTCGGTCGCAACCCGATCGATGTGGGGGCCTCCCGGGTATGGCAGTTTCAGAAGCCGTGCGACCTTGTCGAACGCCTCACCCGCGGCATCGTCGATGGTTTCACCCAACAGGACGACGTCCGACACGAGGTCTCGAACAAGCAATAGTGACGTATGCCCGCCACTGACCAAGAGCGCGACGGTGGGGAGTTCGATTTCGCCACCATCCTCGCGCAACACGTCTGCACCGACGTGGCCCACGAGGTGGTTTACGCCATAGATCGGTTTACCGAGAGACACGGCGAGCGCCTTCGCGGCTCCGACGCCGACCATGAGGGCACCCGCCAACCCAGGCCCCGCCGCGACGGCGATTGCGTCGAGGTCGTCAAGTCGAATGTTGGCTTCGGCGACCGCGGCCTCGATTGTTCCACGCAACGCCTCGAGATGAGCCCTGGCCGCGATTTCGGGGACCACCCCGCCAAATACGGCGTGTTCATCCATGCTCGAGGCAATGACATTCGCGAGTAGCGTCGTGCCGCGAACGATTCCGACACCGGTTTCGTCACAACTGGATTCGATTCCGAGGACAAGTGGTCCGTTCACGCGGACACCTCTTTGCGCATCACCAGTGCATCGATACCGGCGGGCTGGTAATACTGGGCTCGCGTCGCGATAACCTCGAAACCTCGCGAAGCATACAGCGACTGCGCAACGACATTGTCGGCACGAACCTCAAGCATGATTGCCGACGCACCCTGATCGACGGCCCACTCGAGAACGGCATCCAACAGTTCCGCACCGATACCGCGCCCTCGGTGCGATTCGACGACGGCGATATTCTGGATGTCTGCGACATCGTTTCCCATCAAATACTGGGCAATCGCATATCCGGCTAGACGAACCTCGTCTTCGGCGACAAGGAAAAGCGAATAACGGCTGCGCAGGTCGTCGTCAAATTTCTCCAGTGGCCACGCGTCATCGGGAAAAAGGACCTGCTCGAGTCCGTGGACGCTCGTAAGGTCTGCTTCAGTCG
>JAEMRP010000217.1 GCA_016463265.1 Microbacteriaceae bacterium
CGAGAGCATCTGGACTCTCGGGACCGCGGTGACCATTTGGCTCTTCATCCCCACCCTGACCGTGACGATTCGCCGTTTCCGCGACGCTGGGTCATCTGTCATTCTCGCGTGGGCAATCCACCTCATCGGACCGTTTTCCGCTTACGTCCTGTTCTCTCTTGGCTACGCATCGGCGGACATGGTCGATGCTGGTGTCACTGACGCCAACGCGGGAAGTCTGCTACTGATTGCCGTGTCGATGTTGGCTCTCGCCCTCGCGAACCTCGCCGCCCTGATCATCTGGATTGTCGTCGCGGTGCGGCCAGCCAAATCAACAGAGCCGCGATAACGGTGAGGCTCGAGTCGATCGATTCGCTCGACGATCCCCGCCTCGCTTTTTACACAAATCTGACCGATGTTTCCCTGAGGCGCTTGTCCGAACCGTCTTCCGGCCTGTATCTGGCTGAGTCGCCGAAGGTCATCGAGCGGGCCCTGGCCGCCGGGCATCGACCCGTCTCGGTCATCACTCTCGAGAAATGGCTACCGCGACTCGAACCGTTACTTCGCGGCCACGACGTTCTGGTTTTTGTTGGACATGAATCCCAGCTCGAAAAGTTGACGGGGTTTCTGTTACACCGTGGGTCGATCGCCGCGATGGAGCGCCCACCCCTCGCAACCGTTGCCGACATCGTTCGGAACGCTCGACGGATTGTCATTCTCGAGAACATCATCGACCACACCAACGTCGGTGCGATCTTTCGCAGCGTCGCTGGGTTGGGTGCCGATGCGGTGTTGATCACCCCCGAATGCGCCGACCCGTTTTACCGTCGAAGCGTGCGCGTATCGATGGGGACTGTGCTGCAGGTTCCGTGGACGCGAATCACCTCGTGGCCGGCCGGCCTGCAGGAGCTCAAAGACGCCGGTTTTGTCGTCGCATCGCTCGCACTGTCGGACGATGCAATCACTCTCGCCAAACTGGCGGCAGAGAACCACGAGAAGCTCGCGGTGGTGTTCGGCACGGAGGGTCACGGGTTGACGCTGGCGACAATCGCGGCGAGCGATCGCGTGGTTCGTATCCCGATGTCGCACGGGGTGGATTCATTGAATGTCGCGGCGGCCGCAGCGGTGACACTCTTTGCGGTGACCAATACGCCGTAACGTCGCGATCGCTCTGGACAATGGAGTGTGGGCAAACAGGACGGTTCGGGTCGCCTCGTCACGATTGGCGACGTGGACGATTCGCGCACACCGTTTCTGCACCTCGACATGGATGCGTTTTTCGCGTCGGTCGAAGAACTGGACGACCCCGACATCGTTGGTCAGCCGGTCATCGTCGGCGGAGTGTCTGGTCGAGGCGTCGTGTCCGCCGCAAACTACGTCGCGCGCACGTTCGGCGTCAATTCGGCGATGCCGATGTCACTCGCCCTGCAGCGTTGCCCGAACTCCATCGTCCGCAAACCCCGATTCGATCGCTATTCCGAGATATCGGGCCAGGTCTTCGCCATCCTTCATGACTTCACTCCCAAGGTTCAACCCTTGTCAATCGACGAGGCGTTCCTCGATGTGTCGGGAGCTCGGGCGTTGCTCGGGCGGCCGCTCGCCATCGCAAAGGCGATTCGTGAACGAGTGCGGCTCGAGGTTGGGCTCGCCGCGTCGATCGGGGTGGCGTCGTCGATGTTCGTCGCCAAGGTCGCGGGGTCGCGCGCCAAACCTGACGGTTTGCTCGTTGTTCCGGCGGGCGACACGGTCGATTTCCTCGCGCCGCTGCCGATAACGGCACTGTGGGGCGTCGG
>JAEMRP010000218.1 GCA_016463265.1 Microbacteriaceae bacterium
AAGGCGTGAACGGCAACGCCGAGGCGCTTGCCCACGTCATCCCACGCCACCCAGAGCGATTTTGCATGTGAATCACCAACCACCACCACCGCGTTTCGAGCATTCACGTCACCGAGGATGCAGTCAAAATAATTTGCATTGATCAAAGGGACACAGGTTGGTGTCTCGGGAGGAAATGATGGGAGGGAATTTGTGTCGAAGAGGACTGCCGTCGATGGCGGGCATTCGAACACCGCAGCGCCTGCGCCGCCACAGAACGGCTGCACCGGCGGATGTGTGGGCGTGACGATGTCGGGGGATGAGACAGAGGGCGGCGGAATTAGATTGGCCGCACTCGCCGCGTCCAGGCCTTTCGTCGCGTTGTCCGTTGCGACCGTCGTTCCGACGATGAGAAGGACGGTCAGCGAAGCGGACAGAGTCGCGAGATAGATGGGCCGACGAACCACGGTCGCCGTCGTCGAACGGAATGGCTGCTCGATGAACCGAAAACTGAGCGTCGAAACGATGACGATAAGACCGAGCGCGGCGACCTTGGGAAAAAACGATAGGTCGGCGCCAATAACCATTGGCGCCATAATCAGAATCGGCCAGTGCCACAGGTACGCGGAGTATGACCGGTCACCCAACCATCTGAGCCCCGATATTGCTCTCGCCACTATCGGGAAACGGAAAGTTGTCATTGGTGCCGCTGCGATAATCACAATTCCGGTACTGATCACCGACGGCAGAACTCCTAGCCCGGGCACCGCGTTTTCCAACCCTGGCACGAACGTCACTCCGATTATGACGACCCACGCACCGAGGCTTGCCCATTGCCGCGTTCGTACAGAAAGTCGAGCCAGCTCGGTCGTTCCGATCACGGCAATGGCCGCTCCGACACCCAATTCCCACGCTCGAGCCAACGGGTCGTAGTACGTCGCGGGGTTGGAGTGGTCAAGAGCAGTCGAGTAAACGAAGGATGCGATCGTGAGTGCACAAATTGCGAGCAACAGGATGCGAAGGAAACGTGCCATCGGCAACTGTGCAACCCGGGTAAGCGCTAATCCAAGGGCGATGAGAAGTGGCCAAACGAGGTAGAACTGTTCTTCGACCGCGAGAGACCAGAAGTGCTGAAGTGGGGAGGTGGTGTCGCCTTGATGGTTGTAATCGACCGCGTCCCAGGACAACAACAGGTTCTCTGCGCTCAGTGCTGATGCCGTGACGTGTCTCTTGAGGATGTCTAATTGGTCGGGCGATCCAATCCACAGAACCGTGATGGCGACGGCGGCAATAACCGAAACCGCGGCGGGGAAGATGCGACGGATACGCCGCATCCAAAACGCGACGAGGTTCAACCGCGATGAACGTTGAACTTCAGAGATGATCTGGGTGGTGATGAGAAAACCCGAGATGACGAAAAATACGTCGACGCCAGTGAACCCCCCAGGGAGCCGGTTGGGCCAAAAATGCCCGAGAATCACGGCTAGAACAGCTGCCGCGCGGAGTACCTGAATATCAACTCGGGTGCGCGAGGGCTGGTTCGTCGGTAATTCCACGTGGTAACCCTAACAATTCTCTAGTGCCGGCCACGACCCTGAAAGTGTTCCGCCTATACTTTCGAGCATGCGCATCCATCTCGCGACCGACCACGCCGGCCTGGAATTGAGTGCGGAAATTGCGGCGCACTGCCGAAACCTCGGGCACGACGTTGTCGACCACGGACCGGTCGAATTCGACCCGTTGGACGATTACCCCAGCTTCTGCATCAACGCCGCTCTTGCAGTTCGTCGAG
>JAEMRP010000219.1 GCA_016463265.1 Microbacteriaceae bacterium
GGGAAGTTCGGCATCGATGTCGGCGGGTAGCTCGGCGGCCAGCAGCCGATCTAACAGCGTCTTCTGGTCGGCGTTTGCCGACGCCCACGCGTCGAAGGACTTCTGCCATAGCGCCCTCTCGACGGCAGCGTTTTCTTTGAGAGCACGAGTGTGCGCCAACACGTCATCGGGAACAACGAACGACTGCTCCGGATCCCAACCGAGAGCGAGCTTCGTCCCCTTGGCCTCGTCCGCACCGAGAGCGGAACCGTGAATCTTGCCGGTGTTTTGCTTGGTCGGAGCCGGCCAGCCGATGATGGTCCTGAGGATGATGAGAGTCGGTTTCGAGGTCTCGGTCTTGCCGGACTCGATGGCCGCGTGCAACGCGGGGATGTCTTCGACATAGCCCTTGGGGGTGCGCCACGACACCTCGCGAACGTCCCAGCCGTAGGCACGATAGCGCGCCGCGACATCCTCCGTGTAGGCAATGTTCGTGTCGTCTTCGATCGAGATCTGATTCGAGTCATAGATCACGACAAGATTTCCGAGTTGCTGGTGACCAGCGAGGGATGACGCCTCGGCGGTGACGCCCTCTTGCATATCACCGTCACCGCAGATGACGAAGGTGTAGTGGTCAAACGGGGAAGTTCCGGGTTCCGCAGTGGGGTCGAACAGGCCGCGTTCGAAACGCTGAGCGTAGGCCATTCCAACCGCCGACGCGAGACCTTGGCCGAGCGGACCGGTCGTAATCTCGACCCCCGGGGTGTGTCCGAATTCGGGGTGTCCCGGGGTGCGGGAACCCCAGGTTCGGAAGGACTTAAGGTCGTCGAGTTCGAGCCCGAAACCGCCGAGAAAAAGTTGAGTGTATTGGGTCAGGGACGAGTGCCCAATTGACAAGACGAAACGGTCGCGACCGAGCCAGTGGGTGTCCGTCGGATCGTGACGCATCACCTTCTGATAGAGCAGATAGGCGACCGGAGCCAGGGACATCGCCGTACCCGGGTGACCGTTGCCCACCTTTTCCACTGCGTCCACGGCCAAAAGTCGCGCGGTGTCGACCGCTTTCGAATCGAGGTCGGTCCAGTTCAGTGTGGTCATCAACTATCCAATCTCAAACGAGGGTTCCGCGCCTCGCCGCAACCCTCGGTGACGTCAATGGCACACATGCAGGCGAGCGGTGCTGGTGCGGTCAGTCTAGCGCGAAACGGCACTCGCGGTCAGAGAATAGAATGGAGTCGTGGCATCAGCGACCCTTCCCCCGTCCACACGGGGGTCGTCTGATTTCGGTCCGGTTGTCCGTCGTTTCGCTGCATACCTTGCCCTGATGAAGCCGCGCGTGATCGAACTGCTCCTTGTCACGACCGCTCCCGTGATGGTGCTCGCGGCACGGGGTATTCCTGATGTGTGGCTCATTCTCGGAACGCTTGCCGGCGGAGCGCTGAGCGCTGGTTCGGCGAATGCCTTCAACATGTATATCGACCGTGACATTGACAAGCTGATGGCTCGAACCAAGGGTCGACCCATCGTCACGGGCGAGATCACGCCCCGAGCAGCACTCGTATTCGCATTCACGATCGGACTCGCGTCTCTCGTCGTGTTGACGCTCGTCGCTAACCCGCTGGCCGCCGCACTGTCCCTCGCGGCGATTCTGTTCTACGTGTTCGTCTACACCCTGCTTCTCAAGCGTCGGACCGAACAAAACATCGTCTGGGGCGGAATCGCGGGGTGTTTCCCGGTGTTGATCGGCTGGGCCGCTGTCACGGGCGAAATCTCGGTCACGCCGTGGAT
>JAEMRP010000049.1 GCA_016463265.1 Microbacteriaceae bacterium
GGACCCCTGAGCCGCGCATCACGATTTTTCTACTCAAGGTCAAACCTGGTCACCGCATTGCTGGCCACCGCTGTTTTTGCCGGCTACCTTGTCGTTGTCCTAACCGGCAAAGGGACTGCTTTTGCGGTGGCCGACAGCAGTGTCCGGTCGCTCGGAACGTCGTTGGGCTTTGGCCAAGCAGAGATTCTTGCATTCCTTGCGGAACGTTCTGATCCGATGATTCTGGCCTATGTCGAATTCAATCAGGTGTGGGACACTCTCTTTGGTCTGATCTACGGGGTTATGTATGTGTTCTGGGTGTCGGTGTTGTTTAAGCCATATTCGCAAAAGGTTGGGATTCTGAATCTGCTCCCATTCGGTCAGGTCATCTTCGATTGGGTGGAGAACTTCGCCTTATCCGCGCTGTCCAGCCAATACCTTGCAGACGGGACGATTTCGTCGTCGATCGCCCTCCTTGCCTCAACATCCTCGGCAATCAAATGGGGATTTTCACTCCTGGTCTATGTCGTGATTGTCGTCGGGATTGTCATGCGGATAGTAGGCGCTGTCAAGCGGCGAAGCAAGCGCTAGGTCCGAGTTTTCCCAGAACAGCGGCTTTTATCTCTGAACTTTCTGGCTGACGGAGCAAAAGGACGGGCGTCCACGCTTTGGATTGGTTAGTTCTCTTCCCAGTCGAACGTCGCCTCGCAGGATATAAATCTCAGACACAGAGTGGGTATTCCGATGGCGTAGCCGTTGTTTTCTGACACTGCGGTGTCATCGCCCCACGTATTCGTGCCAATGACCTCGCCGCGGGCGTTGAGCAACGGTCCGCCCGAGTTTCCATGGTTGATGGCCGCGTCAGTGACAATCACGTTGATGTCGGGGAAGAAGTTGCTGACGTGCCCAAACGTGTACGTTCCCGGAATGATCGAATCAAAGAACTGAGAGTAAGGACTTCCCGCCGCCATCACCCAGTCGCCCACCAGCGGAGGGCTCGACGCGAGTTGAAGACTTTCCACGGGCTCGGCGGTGATGAGCAAGGCGAGATCGGCCCACACTTCCGAAGTCTCGTCGTAGTAGCTCGCATCGAAGTCATAGAGAAAGGCGTCTGCCTCTCTGGTTCCACTCAGTGTCTGGATTGATATGGGAACATCTGTGTCAACGCAGTCTTCGATCACGTGCCAGTTGGTCACGATTTCGAACGGGTATTCGTCGTCGGCCGTCGTGCTGGCATCGTCATCAACTTCGATGCCCCATCCCGAGCCAGATGAGTCTCCGCAGTAGACAGTGACCACAGCAGCGTTTGCGAGCGCCACAACGGATGCGACGTCCACGGTCGATTCCGACCGCGACGATGTTGAAACGGATTCGCCGAGCAGCGCACCAACTGCGTTTCCCAGTGTGCCGACCACGGCGACGAGTAGCGCGATTAACGAGAGGATGAATCCGGCGATAGCGAGTCCCGAGGGTGGTCGCTGTTGTGAACTTTTTGTGATTGCGGCGTCTTCCATACTCGCTGCCCTCCTTTTAGTTGATTTTAATGTGGAACACGTGGGACCAGCCCTCGTCACCTAGATTGGTGGAAATAACCTCGCCCGTCGCCCCCGCGTAGATACCCGAACCGCCGACGACCGGCCTCACGGTTTCTTCTCCGACAGCGATTGTTGATCCGGCGGGCGGATAGAGCGAGATTCCGCCAACGACGAGTTGATTGGCCTCGTTGCCGAAGACAAAAACGAGATTGGCGCTCCGAAGTTCTTCGTCACCGTTGACGCTGTCGGACAGGGTGGTCAAGGTTCCCGAAAGATACTGGCCGTCCGCGCTGACGCCGTCGACATCGAGGGGAATGAAAAACGTGCGCACGGTTCCTGTCCCGGCGCCGATTGTCGAGGTCGGCGTTACGACCGCATGCGTCACCGTTACTGTGGTCAACGGGCGCTGGTTCGCAAAGAATGCTATCCCCGCGATAACGAGGACACAAAGGGCGGAAAGCAGAACGACGACCAGCCGATTGTTAGTTTTCATTTTCTGACTCTATCTGCTCGCGAGGAATCCTCGTCCTGCCGAGGGCACGCCACTTGAAATAATGTGTGTGCGGTAATGTGGTGTCGATGTCAGTGAGATACAGGAACTTCCAACCCGTCGACACCGACGCGCTACTGGTCCTGTGGGAAAAAGCGCGTGGTGCAGGTTTCGAGCCGGTTTACTCTCTTGCCGAGGTTTTGGCGTCGTGTAACTCAGACCACGCGATTGTCGCCTACGAAGACCACGCGATCCTCGGTATCGCGGTGGGCCGGGTCGCTCACGAACAAGGCTGGGTCGTTCTGCTCGCGGTTGATGACAGCCACCGCGGCAAGGGAATCGGGGGGCGCCTTTTGGGCGAACTCGAAATCGATATGGCCAAGTCGGGAATCACTAAACTCTCGATGCTGGTCTCAGATAACGGCCAATCCGGTGTCCTGGAAAAGTCAGGCTTTCAAAACTTCAAGCACCTGAAGTACTTTGAGCGCGAGGTATCTGTCAGCGAACGTGAGCGCGAGCTGCTGAAAAATTTGGGTGGACGTGTTCTGGCACGAGACCTCTGGGACAAAATCGCCGGGATGAAGAACGAGAAAGAGTTGCTCGAACGCAGGCTCGTCCTGCCACTCGCCGATTCCAAATTGGCGGAAGAGTTCGGGGTAGAACCTCCCCGCGCGATTGTGCTGTTCGGCCCTCCCGGAACGGGCAAGACGACCTTTGCGAAGGCCGTGGCGTCTCGGCTCGATTGGCCGTTTATCGAGTTCTTCCCTTCGCGATTGGGCGAAGACTCGAACGGTGTGGCGGGCGGACTGCGAGACGTATTCACGGCCGTCAACGAACTCGAAAACGTGGTTGTGTTCATCGATGAAGTTGAAGAGATCGCGTCGAAGCGCAAAGGCGATCCGCCGTCTCCTACTCAGGGTGTGACGAACGAACTGCTCAAACTGATTCCGAATTTCAGGGAAAAGCCGGGACGCCTTTTGGTAGTCGCCACGAACTACATTCGGGCGTTGGATGACGCTTTTCTGCGACACGGAAGGTTTGACTATGTCATTCCCATCGGTCTACCCGATGCTGAGGCGCGCCATTCAATTTGGGCTCGCTACATCCCGAGCTCGGCCGAAGGCACGATTGACCTCGACGAGTTGGTTGTGCGATCAGCCGGATTCTCACCGGCAGACATCGAATACGCCGCGCGAAAAGCGTCCCAGCGCGCACTGGAGCAGTCGGTGTATGAAAGCAAAGGGGCGACGAAAAATTCCTCCACTACGAAAACCGAACACTACTTGTGGGCGATTGGCGACACGCGACAAACGGTGAGCGACGAGGACATTGAAGAATTCGGGCAAGACATCGAGAGGCTTGGGCGACTGTAGGCCGAAGTCCCCTCTCGGGAACGCCCAGAGCGCTAAGGCTTGCCCGCCGGGGGTTGACTGGGTTGTGGTGCTCCAGGTTTCTCGCCGATGCCTTCACCTTCGCCGTTGCCCTCGCCCATCTCTAGGTTGGCACCGCCCTCTGCGACAGAGTTCACGAACAGATCAATCGGGCGCTGGACCTGCGTGCTGATGTTTCTCGGCGATTGAAGCGCGAGTATGTTCACGACGATGAGCAGGACGATGAGGCCCGCAGAAATCGTGTAAAAGTATTTCAGCCAACGGATCTTTGACGGCGGGTACAGTGAAATGCCAAAGAGTGCGATGAGCGAAGATGCGACAAGCAACAAGATGAGCGTGATGGGCAAGTTGGGCAATTGCACGGTGAGCCGCGATTTCCGAGCGTCCTTTAGCGCTTCTAAGTGCGTGTAAACATTGTCGATTTGGTGATCGGTAAGCGACGCGGTCTCCGCGATAGTGACGACGTCGGCCTCAATCGTTGCGAGTTGAACCTGGGCTTCACGGGTCGGGCCCACCGTCCCCATTTCACCAATTTCATTGGCTTCCACCGCGAGTGCGTATTCGACAAGAGCCTCGGCAACCAGTTTTCCGCGCGGATCGCCAATGCCGCCAAGGTCCTCAGCCAGCGAGGTCGCCGAAGTGAATTCATTCGTGATGGACGCGGCAAAACGGGTTTGGTTATCCCACGATGTGACGACGGCAAACGCACCGACAAAGATGAACGCCCCGGAAACAATGGCGAGGGCCTCTCTGCCGAAGTTCGCGGATTCGGGATCTTCGGTGCGACGCGCACTGAGCACCGTTCCAAGAGCAATCACGAGCGCAATTGGAATGGTGACAATCAGGGCGATGAGCCAAATCGGAAGGTCAAGGAATGCCTCAAGGGCACTGAGATTCGTCTGCACTTCCAAAGTATAGCGAGAACAGAATGCACGTTGTAGCAGCAGACACCGCTATCCCGAGGCCGGGATACCAGGCGGTGTAAGGAGCCTGGCGCGGTGGTTTGTTTTCTTTGACAACATATAGACGGCTCACAGCAAATTGTAGGTATTGGATTTGTATGTTTGCGTCATCGGCACAACCGTCCGACTACACCAAACACGAAATGAGTTTTCATGCAACGTTCCCGAACCGTCACCGCAATCCTTGCGTCGGCGTTGACCACCACCCTGGCTGTCGCCACACTCGTCGTCGGATCGACTCCGGCCGTCGCAGGAAAAGCGCCGAACAACGAGCCACGTCCGGCCGCAATGGGACCGCAATACACGTATAGCGGCGAGCGCAACAATCTCAGGAACCCCGCGTGGGGTTCTGTTTCGTTCGGTTTTGTCCGAACGGCGCCGCAGGGCTATAGCGACGGCATCTCGGCTTTGGCCGGAACGGATCGTCCCGGCGCCCGCGCCGTCTCCAACGCGATTAGCGCCCAGACCGAAAGCATCATCAACAATCGCAACTTGACCGACATGGTGTACGTGTTTGGTCAATTTCTTGACCACGACATCACCCGAACGATTAAACAAACAGGCGACCGCCAGCCCATCGCCGTTCCCACGGGCGATCCGCAATTTGACCCAGCGTCAACAGGCACAGCAACCATCCCGTTCACTCGATCGACGTTTGTGACGAGCACGGGTACGTCGACCACGAACCCGCGACAGCAAAACAACTGGGTGACCGCATTCATCGACGGGTCACAGGTCTACGGTTCCGACGCTGATCGCGCGACGGCTCTTCGCACAATGACCGGTGGGTTGATGAAGACGAGCGAGGGCAACATGCTTCCGTTCAACAGTCTTCTTCTCGAAAACGACAACGACGCTCACCAGGTGGCCGATGAGAACCTCTTCTTGGCTGGGGATGTTCGCGCTAACGAGAACCCGGGCATCACGTCGCTCCAGACCCTGTTTGTGCGCGAACACAATCGCATCGCGGGACAGATCGCTGCGAGAAAACCCGGCCTCAGCGACGAAGCGATCTATCAGAAGGCGCGTCAGACGGTCATCGCCGAGATGCAGTGGATTGTCTACAACGAGTACCTGCCGGCACTGCTCGGCTCGAATGCCATGCCCGTGTACCGGGGTTACTCACCACGGGTGAACCCGTCGATCTCTAACGAGTTCTCGACGGCGGCTTACCGCTTTGGCCACAGCATGTTGGACGACGAGGTTGGTCGACTCAACAACGACGGCACAGAGACAGACGGCGGTCCGCTGGAATTGGCGGCGGCTTTCTTCAATCCAACGGTGTTTGACCCGTCGTTACCCAACCACGAAGGTGACATTGACGTCTTTCTCAAAGCTGAAATCACTGGTGAGGCGCAAGAAGTAGACGTCTACATCAACGACGGCGTGCGAAACTTCCTGTTTGGCCCTCCCGGGGCTGGCGGACTGGATTTGGCGGCACTCAACATCCAACGCGGGCGTGACCACGGGCTCGCAGATTACAACACGATGCGAGCTGCGTACGGACTCCCGAAGGTGACTGAATTCAGCCAGATCACGTCGGATGCGGCGTTAGCTGCGCAACTGGCAGCCACCTACGGAGATGTCAACAGTGTTGATGCGTGGGTCGGTGGCTTGGCAGAAGATCACGTCGCCGGAGGTTCTCTCGGTCAGCTCTTCACCAAGGTCATCGTCAATCAGTTCTCGCGCCTTCGAACCGGTGACCGGCTGTATTTCGAGGCGTGGATGAGTAGACCGGATGTCGCGGCAATCAAGCGAACCTCGCTGGCGTCGATCATCACGGCGAACACCGCACTGACCACCGTGCAACGAAACGTGTTCGTGACGAACGGTTAAATTCGCGGTGCTACAGCGCCTTGATGATGTCTTCGACGCGGTCCTTTGCGTCGCCGAACAGCATCAAGGCGTTGTCGCGGAAGAACAGAGGATTTTGAACTCCTGCGTAACCGGAACTCATTGACCGTTTGAACACCACGACCGTGCTCGCTTCCCAGACATGGAGAACGGGCATCCCAGCGATGGGGCTGCCCGGATCTTCCGCGGCGGCGGGGTTGACGGTGTCGTTGGCTCCGATGACGAGAACGACTGCGGTGCTCGCAAAGTCATCGTTCACTTCGTCCATTTCGAGAACGATGTCATACGGCACCTTCGCCTCGGCGAGAAGCACATTCATGTGCCCGGGGAGTCGACCAGCGACAGGGTGGATACCGAACCGCACGGTTATGCCCTTGGCAATCAATCGTTGCGTAAGCTCGGCGACCGGGTACTGCGCCTGCGCGACCGCCATTCCGTAACCCGGGGTGATGATGACCGTGTCCGCGCCGTTGAGCATCTCGGCCACGGACGCGGCGTCGGTCTCATGAATTTCACCTTCTTCTTCTTCGCCGGCGGCCGCGGGCTTGGGAATCCCGAAGCCTCCCGCGATCACGGAAATGAATGAGCGGTTCATGGCCTTACACATGATGTACGACAGGTACGCACCGGAGGATCCGACGAGCGCACCTGTGACGATAAGGAGGTCGTTGTTGAGAAGGAATCCGGCTGCCGCGGCAGCCCAACCCGAGTAGCTGTTGAGCATCGACACAA
>JAEMRP010000220.1 GCA_016463265.1 Microbacteriaceae bacterium
TCACCGCGATTTATGAAGCGTCGAAGGCGGCGAAGAAGGCGGGCGTTCCCGTCATTGCCGACGGCGGGCTCCAGTATTCGGGCGATATCGCGAAGGCACTCGTTGCCGGCGCAGAGGTCGTCATGCTCGGCTCGCTTCTGGCCGGAACGGACGAAAGCCCCGGCGACCTGGTGTTTGAGAACGGGAAGCAGTACAAGGAGTATCGCGGAATGGGGTCGCTCGGCGCACTGCAGACGCGTGGCAACAAGACCTCATATTCCCGTGACCGTTATTTCCAAGCTGACGTTCCCAGCGACGACCAGCTCATCGCCGAGGGCATCGAAGGGCGCGTCGCTTATCGCGGCCCGCTCGCATCGGTCATGTACCAGTTGCTGGGGGGACTTCGGCAGTCGATGTTCTACACGGGCTCTCGAACGATTACGGATCTCAAAGCGAACGGAAAGTTTGTTCGCATCACTCCGGCGGGACTGAAGGAATCACACCCGCACGACATTCAGATGATTGTCGAAGCCCCGAACTACAAGCGATAGGCGACGATTATGAGTGATATCGAAATCGGTCGTGCCAAGCGCGCTCGTCGTGCGTTCTCGTTCGACGACATCGCGGTGGTGCCGAGCCGCCGAACCCGCGACCCCGAGGCAGTCAGCACTTCGTGGTCTATCGACGCGCTCAAGTTTGAGATCCCAGTTCTCGCTGCGCCGATGGACTCGGTCGTTTCTCCACAGACCGCAATCACCATCGGCAAGCTCGGCGGTATCGGTGTTCTGAACCTCGAAGGCCTGTGGACGAGGTACGACAAGCCAGAGGCCGTGATTGAGAAGATTCGTGAACTCCCGGTGGATAGTGCGACAGCCGAGATGCAAAAGATGTATGCCGCGCCAATCAAACCAGAACTCATCGAACAGCGTCTCGGCGAAATTCGGGATGCGGGTGTCCCTGTCGCGGGCGCATTGAGCCCGCAACGGACCGTCGAATTCCACGACATTGTGACCAAGTCGGGGGTAGACCTTTTTGTGATTCGCGGAAACACGGTCAGTGCCGAGCACGTCTCGCCGACGGGCGAGCCGCTCAACCTCAAACAATTCATTTACGAACTTGATGTGCCCGTCATCGTCGGAGGTGCCGCGACATACACCGCGGCACTTCACCTGATGAGAACGGGCGCAGCCGGTGTTCTCGTCGGATTCGGCGGAGGCGCGGCCTCGACCACACGAACCTCGCTCGGTGTCGAAGTTCCCATGGCTACCGCGCTCGCCGATGTGGCCGGCGCTCGCCGCGATTATCTCGATGAATCGGGTGGGCGCTATGTCCACGTCATCGCCGACGGCGGGCTGGGATTGTCTGGCGACATCGTGAAAGCTATTGCGATGGGAGCCGACGCCGTCATGCTCGGCACGACTCTCGCTCGGGCGACGGACACTCCAGGGAACGGGTGGCACTGGGGCCAAGAGGCGTATCACGCCGACCTTCCCCGGGGCAACCGCGTGTGGGTTGGTCAAATCGGGCCACTCGCCGAGGTCTTGTTCGGTCCGTCGCGCCACGCGAACGGGCAGTCGAACCTTATCGGAGCACTGCGCCGAGCAATGGCGACCACCGGTTACAGCGACCTCAAGGAATTCCAGCGGGTCGAGGTCGTCGTAATCCCCACCGCATGAGGAGCCACTGATGACGCGCGCATGGTGGGCGATGGCACGGCAGCCGCGCTGGATTGCCGGACTCCTCGCGTGTCTCGTCCTCGCCGGGGTTTTCGCGGCGTTGGG
>JAEMRP010000221.1 GCA_016463265.1 Microbacteriaceae bacterium
CGCGCTGCGCCTGTTGACCCACCCGTCACCAGCAACACGGGACGTTTGGCATCGAGGTCAAAGTGTCGTCGCGCCTCGGCGCGAGTGGCGACACGATCTAGGGTCGCGATTTCAGCTCGAAGCGGCATTCCCGTGCGGTGTGCGTGAGGAAGAGGCGTGTCGGGGAAGGTCACCGCAACGTGACGAGTCAGCCGCGATCCCCATTTATTCGCAATTCCCGGCAGTGCGTTCGCTTCATGGATCACGAGTGGAATACCGGCCCGACGTGCTGCGAGATAGGCGGGTGCCGCTGCATAGCCGCCAAAACCCACCACAACGTCTACCCCTCGTGACGCGATCATCGACGCAACGCTGCGAACCGAGCGGGCGAAACGAGCGGGAAAAGCGAGAGCCGAAAAGTTCAACCTGCGCGGAAAGGGCAGACGATCGATTGTGAGCAGTTCGTATCCCCTCTCGGGGACCAGTCGGGATTCGAGCCCTTCGGCGGTTCCCACAACCAGCACGGTGGCGTCCGGTTCTCGGAGGCGAATCGCGTCGGCCGTCGCCAGCAACGGATTGACGTGACCAGCCGTGCCGCCGCCCGCGAGCAAATACACGGTCATCCGTAACGCTCCTCATGACGAACGCAACTGACAACCACACCGATTGCGAGGAAGTTGGCGACGAGCGCAGATCCACCGGAAGAAATGAACGGTAACGGTACTCCGAGCACCGGCACAACATTGAGTACGACGGCGATGTTGACGAAGGCTTGTCCGATGATCCAGACAAAAACGCCACCGATTAGCACACGCGTCAAAGGCTGCGGGAATTCCCGAACCAACCGAACGAGCGTTACCGCAAGAGCGAGAAAGAGAACAATCAATGCGATTGCACCAAGCATTCCCAATTCTTCGCCCACGATCGCGAAAATGTAGTCGGAATCAGCGTGAGGCAGCCACGACCATTTCGCGCGGGAACTACCAGGGCCGAGTCCGAACAGTCCTCCGGCCGATAACGCCCACAACCCGTGCATTGTCTGCCAACACACCGTCTCGTACTGTTCTGGTGTACACCCCTGTAGCCATGCGTCGAACCGTGCGCCACGGTTTGATCCACCTACGTTAAGCAGCGCGAATACCGCCAATACCGAAATTGCGGCCAGTGCCAAAATTGTGCGGGCCGGCAGACCCGCGAAGGCGAGCATTCCCAAAACGATGAGGCCCATAATCATTGTCGTTCCGAGGTCACCGCCCAGACCCACCATTCCGATGGGGACTCCAACCCAGATCAGCGGCTGAATCCAGCGTCGAAGTGGCTCGTCAAGCATGTATTCGTTGTCATGAATCCACGAGGCAAACCAGACAATCACCGCGAGCTTGAGGAACTCGGACGGCTGGAAGGAGAAAAATCCAACGTCGAGCCAGTTACGGTTGCCGCCGTATTCAGTCCCGACCGTGAGCACCGCGAATTGAAGCGCAAAACCGCCGCCCACGAAATAGTTCCGGTATCGGCTCCAGAACGATACCGGCCAGCGCGCGATGATGAGGCAGAGTGCCCCACCAAACACCGCGCTCGCCCCCTGCATGAAACCGTCGGCGAAAAAATTGCCACCGTTGTTCAAACCACTCGTGACGGACGAAGCCGACAGAACCATGAATGTCCCAAACAGCGCCAACAAAACCGTGACGGCGATCAACATCGTGACGAGGGGCGAATCAGCGTTGAACGGGTTTCGCAGTTGCACGCGGTTGGATCGCACCCTACTCATCGGTCAATCC
>JAEMRP010000222.1 GCA_016463265.1 Microbacteriaceae bacterium
GTCACCCTGGAATCGTCCCCCTCGCCGAATCGGACTACATCATGGCGAGCCTTGGTGAAGAACTCGGCCTCATCGGCATCTTCGCGATTTTGACGTTGTTCATGCTTTTTGTCGCGCGAGGAATTCGAATCGGAGTCAATGGTTCGGATGATTTCGGCCGGTTGCTCGCAGTCGGCCTCACTTTTGTCATCGCACTACAGGTTTTTATCGTGGTGGGCGGGGTCACCCGAGTAATCCCGGTGACAGGACTCACAACACCGTTCCTCGCTGCTGGCGGGTCGTCACTCGTGGCGAACTGGATTATCGTCGCGCTGCTCCTGCGTCTCAGTGACACTGTTCGTCACCAACGAGAAGAGGCGGTGGGAACATGATCAAGGAGCTGAATCGCGTCAGCCTCGGAATAGGCGTGCTTTTCGGTGCTCTTTTCGTATCGGCAACCGTAATCCAGGTTTTTCAAGTAGACAACCTTCGAGTAGACCCCCGAAACGTGCGCACGCTTTACGACTCCTACGCGACCGAACGAGGCTCGATTCTCGTCGGTTCTACCCTTATCGCTGAGTCCGTTCCCGTCGACGACGTTTACCGCTATCAACGCACTTATCACGGTGGAGGCCTTTACGCCCCTATCACCGGGTATTACACGATCAATCAGGGAATCAGCGGGCTTGAGTTTGCAATGAACGACAAGCTCAGTGGGCAATCAAACTCGCAGTTCTTTGACCAAGTCATGGCCCTCGTCTCGGGCACCGATCCGCGAGGGGCGTCGGTCAAACTCACGGTTAATGCTGCCGTTCAACAAGCCGCTCGTGACGCACTGGGCGAACTCACGGGTGCCGCCATCGCCATTGAACCGTCGACCGGGCGAATCCTCGCGCTCGTCAGCACACCGTCGTTTGACCCGAATGATTTGGCGTCCCATGACAGCGAGTCGGTTCTGTCGAAATACACTAGTCTCGTGAATTCGGCGTCTCAGCCGCTTATTAACCGGGCAATCACGGGTGACCTGTACCACCCCGGATCGGTCTTCAAACTAGTTGTCGCCGCCGCCGCTCTCGATTCGGGCATCATGTCGGAACGGTCAAAAGTTCCCAACCCAGTGCGGCTGAAGTTACCCCTGAGTGACGCCTCGATTAGTAACTGGAGCGGAGATTCCTGTGGCCCCGGGGAGTCGGTGACAATCGCCACAGCGCTGATGTTGTCGTGCAACATTCCGTTTGCCGAAATTGGCGCTCAAGTCGGTGAGTCCCGAATTCACGATTACGCCCAAGCATTCGGATTCGGTGCAACGGTCGAGATTCCGATGGCCGTCACTCCCTCCACATTCCCATCGGGAATGGACGAGGCGCAATTGATGCTGTCTGCGTTCGGACAGTTCGATGTCCGTGTCACTCCGATGCAAATCGTGATGATCAGTTCCGCGATTGCCAACGGCGGTGTCCTCATGTCCCCCACGATCGTCGACTCGGTTCTTGCGCGCGATCTTTCGCCCCTCGCCCCATTCACTCCCGTTGAATACTCAACACCGATTGGGCCCGACACGGCGAGCCTTCTTCGCGACATGATGGTCGCCAGCGTGTCTGACGGGGTCGCCAGCGGCGCACGAATCCGCGGAGTGTCTGTCGCCGGAAAGACGGGTACTGCGGAAAACGGCGAGGGCCAGCCTTACACGCTCTGGTTTACCGGCTTTGCGCCAGCCGAAAACCCGCGCGTCGCTGTCGTCGTCGTCATCGAAAACGGTGGGGG
>JAEMRP010000223.1 GCA_016463265.1 Microbacteriaceae bacterium
TCAGTCGGCTCAGGACAGGCAGAAATTATTCTGCAAATTTGTGTGGTTTGTATAGGTTCCGAGTCGGGTTGACAACATCCTGTTGGCAATGGTCCCCACTCGTGAATCGAACCCGGTCACTGATAGCTCGGTTTCGTACGGCACTGCTGTGTGCCGCCATGGGTATTTACAAGCCAGAAAGCATTCTGATGCCCAGCAACACTCCTCCCGCGGAACGCCGCGGAAAGAACTTCGTCCCGCGCGACGCCGCGGCGAAGAAAAAGAGCCGTTTCGGCCGCCCCGACGGTCCGGCAGGCGCAAGCCGTCCGGCACGTGGCGCTCGCGACGACCGTCCCGTCCGTGACGCACGTCCGGCTCGTGACGACCGCTACGCCGGTGGATCGCTCCCCGCGCGCGATGACCGTCCGGCTCGTGACGACCGCGGTGTACGACCCGCTCGTGATGACCGTGCCCCCCGCGCAGATCGCGCGGATCGAGCCCCTCGAAACGAATACGCCTTCCGCGATGGTCGCCCCGTCCGCGAAGGCCGCCACGTGGACGCCAAGAACAAATTCGACCGTCCCGTTCGAACCACACGCGACGAACGACGTGACGTACGCCCCGCGCGTGATGACCGTCCGGTTCGCGACGATCGTCCGGCACGTGACGACCGCTTTGCCGGTGGATCGCGCCCCGCACGCGACGACCGTGCACCGCGCACGGATCGCTCCGATCGCCCGTTCCGTCCCGCGCGTGATGACCGTCCGGCACGCGACGACCGTCGCCCAGCTCGTGATGACCGCGCTCCCCGAAACGATCGCTTCTCGCGTGATGACCGTCCGGCGCGAGACGACCGTCCCGCCCGCCGCGATTCCGACTTCTACCCCTCGCGCGACGAGAAGGCGTTCTACGAGCCCGGCGAAGACGTCGTACTCGAGCGTCTTCAGGCCATGGCCACCACGGCCGACGACGTCGATGGTGTGACGTTCGGCGATCTCGGCTTGGGTCGCAACATCGAATCAGCTCTCCTGGAACTCGGTGCAATCGCACCGTTCCCCATCCAGGCCGCAACCATCCCTGACGTTCTCGCTGGTCGTGACGTTCTCGGGCGCGGTCGCACCGGCTCGGGCAAGACCATCGCCTTTGCCGCACCGATCGTTGAACTGTTGATGGCGAACGGTGGCGGAAAAAAGCGCAGCCAGGGTCGTTCGCCTCGCGCGCTCATCCTCGCTCCGACTCGTGAACTCGCAATGCAGATCAACCGCACCGTCATGCCCATCGCGAAGTCGGTCGGCCTCTTCACCACGACCATCGTTGGTGGGGTTCCACAGGGTTCACAGGTCATGAGCCTCCGTCGCGGTGTTGACATCGTCATCGCCACGCCCGGTCGTCTCGAAGACCTCGCGCGTCAGCGTCACATCGACCTGTCGCAGATCCAGATCACGGTTCTCGACGAGGCCGACCACATGTGCGACCTCGGATTCCTCGAGCCGGTTCAGCGAATCCTTCGCGACACCGCCGAGGGTGGACAGCGCCTGTTGTTCTCGGCAACACTCGATAAGGGTGTCGCCTCGATCATCGACGAGTTCCTCCCCGAGCCAGCGATCCACGAGGTAGCCGGCGAAGACCAGTCCTCATCCACAATCGATCACCGCGTGTTCATCATCGATCACCGTGACAAGATTCCTCTCATCGAGCACCTCGTCCGTCGTGACGGCAAGACCCTCGTGTTCACGCGCACCCGCGCGTACGCCGAGCAGCT
>JAEMRP010000050.1:0-1683 GCA_016463265.1 Microbacteriaceae bacterium
AGTCGAAACGTAATACGGATGAACCTCCCGCGGAAGTTCAACAAACTCGACGAGCTTCCCGTCGGGGCTCGTCCCCGAGAAGACGAGTCCGGCCTGCGCGATGTCGTCTCGATAGAAGTTGTTCACCTCGTAGCGGTGGCGGTGACGCTCGAACGCACTCGAAGCGCCATAAACGGACTCGACGATCGAACCAGGAGTGAGCGCTGCCTCGTACAACCCGAGGCGCATCGTTCCGCCCATATCTCCGTCACTGATGATGTCGACCTGTTCTTCCATCGTTGCGATGACGGGGAACTTCGTGTCGGGGTCGAACTCGCTCGACGACGCGTCGGTCAGACCGACGACCGTTCGTGCATATTCGATGACCATGCACTGAAGCCCCAGACATATTCCCAGCGTCGGAATCATGTTCTCGCGGGCATACTTCAAGGCACCTAGTTTTCCTTCGATTCCGCGAACACCGAATCCGCCGGGGACGAGAATTCCATCGACATCTCCGAGGTGCTCGGCGGCGCCCTCCGGCGTTTCACACAGATCGGACGCCACCCAACGAATGTCGACCGCAACATCGTTCGCGAATCCGCCTGCCTTGAGCGCTTCGGTCACAGAGAGGTATGCGTCAGGAAGATCGACGTACTTGCCCACTAGGGCGATGCGCACGTGACCCCGCGGGTTGTGAACCGTGTCGAGCAGTTCCGACCATCCGGCCCAGTTGACTTCATCGTCGCCATCAAGGCGCAATTGGTCAACGATGTACTGGTCGAGCCCCTGCGAGTGCAACATGCTCGGGATGTCGTAAATGCTCTGTGCATCAATCGCGTTGACAACAGCGTCTTCATCCACGTCACACATCAGGGCAATCTTGCGGCGGTTGGCGGCCGACACCGGTCGGTCGCTGCGCAGCACTAGCGCATCGGGCTGAATACCGATCGAGCGCAGTGCCGCAACCGAGTGCTGAGTGGGTTTGGTCTTTTGTTCGCCCGACGCATTCATGAACGGAACGAGCGAGACGTGAACAAAAAAGACATTCTTTCGCCCGAGTTCGTGACGAACCTGGCGCGCGGCCTCGACGAACGGTTGGCTTTCGATGTCGCCGACGGTTCCACCAATCTCGGTGATAATCACATCCGGTGCTGGGTCTTCCGTCGCCTGGAGCCGCATCCGACGCTTGATCTCGTCGGTGATGTGCGGAATGACTTGAACCGTGTCGCCAAGGTATTCGCCGCGACGCTCGCGTTCAATCACGCGCAAATAAATCTGCCCCGTTGTGACGTTCGCGGCCTGGCCCAGGTTAATGTCGAGGAAGCGTTCGTAATGCCCGATATCGAGGTCTGTCTCGGCACCATCATCGGTCACAAAGACCTCACCGTGTTGAAACGGATTCATTGTGCCGGGGTCGACATTGAGGTACGGGTCAAGTTTTTGCATGACAACGCGAAGACCGCGGCGAGTCAAGAGGTTACCCAGCGATGCGGCGGTTAGACCCTTACCGAGAGAGGAGACAACCCCACCGGTGACAAAGATATGCTTCGTGACGGGCTGGTCGAGTTCGAATTCCGTATGTTTCACCACGGAATTCAACACTAACCACTGAACGTGCCTTTTGACGAATTAACCGTTTTCGCCACGCCATTGATTCGCAGAATTTAACAATTCTGCGGCGTGCGCTCGAGCATTGTCAGA
>JAEMRP010000050.1:1783-6815 GCA_016463265.1 Microbacteriaceae bacterium
GCGATCACGACCTCGATTGCGAGCATGACTCGCGACAATTCGCCGCCCGATGCGGTTTTCGTTACCGGCTTGGGGTCGCCTCCGGGGTGGGGTCGCATCAACATCTCGACCGCGTCGCGTCCGTGGGCGAAGAAGTCGGTCCCGCTTTGCGGTGCTACCCGGACTACGAATTCGGCAGTCGGCATCGAAAGCGCGTGAAGTTCTGTCGTGACGGCCCCGGAGAGTCGCTGGGCGGCATCGTCGCGGGCGGCACTGATTCGGGTCGCGAGCACATCGAGAGTAATCTCGTCCGCCGCAATCGACGCGGCTAAGTCCTCGAGTGCATCGTCCGAGCGATCGAGATCGAACAATCGGTCAGACGCAGTCGACCACAGTGCGAGCACGTCGTCGAGGGTTGGACCATAGGCGCGGACGAGCGCGGTGATTGCCGCGGTGCGCTCGTGGACCTGCTCCAAGTCCCCGCCGTCGAGTTCAAGCCCGGCCGCATACGCCGAGACGGATTGGGACGCCTCGCGAACGACGATGCTCGCCTCAGAAATTCGCGTTAAGAGCGTCTCGATAGCCGGGTCGTGATTGGTTACACGTTCGAGTGCCCGACGCGCGCTTTCCACGAGCGATACCGCATCAAACTCGGCGTCGTCCGCCGACAGCGCTTCGTGCGCTTCTTGCGCTGCGCGGCGAAGTTCTTCGCTGTTCGACAGGCGTTCGGCTTTCGCTTTCAGGGCAACGTCTTCGCCGGCGACGGGCGCGACCGCGTCAATCGCAGCAACGGCCGCGCGAAGTTCTTCCGCCTCTCGAATTCTCTCGGACGCGTCTTTCGTCATCGAATCGCGCCGCGCAATCGAGTCAATCCAGCGTCGGAAGATCGTCTGGTATTCACTGAGCGGCGTGCGAACCGAATCGCCCGCGAATCGGTCAAGAGACTCGCGTTGCGCCGTCTGCGACCGAAGCCGCAGTTGTTCACTCTGCCCGTGGATTGCGACGAGGTGATCGCCAATATCGGACAGCGCACCGACGGGCGTTGCGGCGCCGCCGACAACCACCTTGGAACGACCCTCAGAGCTGACAGCGCGGGTCACGACTAGTTCGTGGTCCTCGAGTACGCCTCCGAGTTCCGTGACGCGTGCAACCACCGCGGCGTCGGTGATGGTCCAGCGTCCACTCACCTGGGCGCGTTCGGCGGAATGGCGGACGACCCCCGAATCGGCGCGGTCACCGAGCAGCAGGCCCAGGGCCGAGACGACCATCGTCTTTCCCGCACCGGTTTCGCCGGTGATCGCTGTGAAGCCGGGGGTCAGAGTCAGTGTCGCGGATTGAATGACACCGAGGTCGTGAATGGAAATCTCGTGGATCATGCGGAACTGCCGCGCCATCCCTCGGTGGGTAGCGAGAACTTTTTGACTAATCGTTCCGAGAACGGACCCGAGTGGGTGTGCGCCAACCGAACCGGGGTTTCCGATCGGCGAGCGATGATACGCGAACCCGGGGCAAGGGCATATGTCCGACGCCCATCGCAGCACAACACGCCCGATGCGCCGTTTCGGGACAACACGTCAACAGTGAGAGTGGACGACGGGGCCGTGACAAGGGGTCGTGAGAACAACGCGTGTGCCGACAGCGGAACCATGATGAGTGCCTCGACGGTCGGCCAGACGACGGGGCCGCCAGCGGAAAAGGAATACGCCGTCGAACCGGTCGGGGTTGCCATGAGAACACCGTCGCACCCAAAGGTCGAGATGGGTCGGTCATCGACGCCGATGACGACCTCGATCATGCGCTCCCGCGACATCTTCTCGACACTCGCCTCGTTGAGCGCCCACGTCTCGAAAACGGTGTCACCGCTCAGCTCAACGCGAACGTCGAGAGTCATGCGAAGTTCTACGCTGTAATCTTTCGCGAGCACTCGACCGATTGTCTCGTCTAGGTCTTCGGGCTCGAGCTCGGCCAAGAAACCGACATGGCCCATGTTCACGCCCAACAAGGGCGCATTTTGGCCACGCATGATCTCTGCGGCCTTCAAAATGGTTCCGTCTCCTCCCAGACATATCACCAACTCGATGTCTTTCGGCGCAACGTCAACGTCGAGTTGTTTAACCTCGACGACGGTTTCGGACGTAATGGCCGGGTGTTGCGAATCCAGGCACACCGGAATTCCACCCAAACGGCTCAACTCTGTCGCGACGGCGGCGGCGGCGTAGATGCTCGCCGGCCGACCCGTGTGGGCAAGTATGAGGAACAATCGATCCGTCACGCTAACCTCCCCACGTTGATCTCGCTTGGTCTGTCCATTCTCTCGCATTCAACGGCTGTGCGGGGTCACCGTACACAATCGCTTCGCGGTTCCCGTGTTCGCCGTCGATGGGCGACGCCATGATTCCGCTGATCGGAAGGGCCAGGCTCGCGATGGCGTCGCACACCGACACGAGCGCAGCGTCGCGCTTCGCGTCGTCGCGAACAATCCCCTCGTGCACATTGCCTTTTCCGACCTCAAACTGTGGTTTCACCAAGATGACATAACGGAAGTCCGTGCCAAGGGCCGCGACGAGCGCGGGCAGAATCATCGTGACAGAAATGAAACTGACGTCCATGACAACATCATCGATCGGGCCGACATCCCACCCGTCGACGAGTTCGCGCGACAGATCGCGGGCGTTGGTGCCCTCGACGACGTGGACGCGGAAATCCGCGCGAAGTGTGGGATGGAGTTGGCTGTGCCCGACATCCAGTGCGACCACACGGTTGGCGCCCCGAAAAAGGGCGACCTCGGTGAATCCGCCCGTTGACGCGCCAATGTCGAGAACCGTGCGCCCGCGAAAATCAATACCGAACTTCTCGCACGCACCGAGCAACTTATTCGCGGAACGCGCGACCCACCGATCGAGTGCGGTCACCGCGAGAATCGATGTCGGTGAGACCTTGTGCCCCGTTTTCGTGACAATCCGTTCGTCAACGCGGACACTACCTGCTTCAATCAGACGTGCTGCGCGAGTGCGGCTCTCGGCCAGTCCTCGATCAACGAGTGCGAGGTCGAGACGCTTCGGTTCAGCGGGGTTGCTCATCGAGCCGTTGTCGGATCTCGCCTTCCAACACCGTGAACGCGGCGGCGCGCTCATCCAGCGGCAGCTCAGAGATCTGCTCGAGGCTCGGCGACTGGTTCTCGGTATCCATGGTCACGAATATATCGCTGGTTCGACATCGAGCCCGTAAATGCGAAGCCCCGAGCGATAGATCGCTGTACAGCCGGCGCGCAACAGGTTGAGCGGATCCGATCCCTTGCGTTTCACTCGCACGACATTGGCCGTCATCGTGACCGACGAATTCCCGACCGTGACAGTTACCGTATCCGCTTTTTCGGTGACGATGGATTCGGGATATTCCGTCGACAATTCTCGTAAATCCGCGAGAATGTAGGTGGGCTGCTGTTCTTCGGCCGCAGCGATGGCTTGTTTGCGACCATCAATGCCGGTGAGGACGAGCGCGCTGCGCATCCCCGCTCGGTTTGCTCCCAGGATGTCGGTGTCTAATCGGTCGCCGATAACGAGCGGGTTATCGGCCGCGAACTTGTCACGAGCGAAATCAAAGATTGCGCGTTCGGGTTTTCCCGCGAAAACGGGAAGGCGACCCACCGCGAGATGAACAGCGGACACGAGCGTTCCGTTCCCTGGCGCGATTCCGCGCGCAACAGGAATCGTCCAGTCGGTATTCGTTGCGACCCACGGAATCCCGGTGTGCAGTGCGAAAGACGCCTCAGCAAGGTGCGTCCACCCGACTGTCGGCGCAAATCCCTGGATCACCGCGGCGGGCGAATCCTTCGCCGAATCGGTAACCCGGAATCCCGCGCCGTCGACTTCGGCGATGAGCCCTTCCCCACCGATGACGAGAACGGTGGACTTCGCGGGAATGAGGGTCTTGAGTATCTTCACCGCGGCCTGGGGGGACGACACCACATCATCCGGTGCCGCCGCGAGGCCCAACGATCGAAGGTGCGCTGCCACCTGTTCCGTGGTGCGCGAGGCGTTGTTCGTGATGTAGGCAACGCGGTGATGCGCCGACGCATGATTGAGCGCCTCGACCGCGTATCGAATCGATTCCTCGCCGGTGTAGACGACCCCGTCGAGATCGGCAAAAATGACGTCCGTGTCATCGAGAGGGGTCATTTCGAGTCCTCCTGGGGTTCGACGGGTGGCACTCCTCCGACCAGGTCGGCTAGTTCGCTGTCCGTCAAGGCGATGGACTCATCGCCGGTCGGCTCATCGTTGCCGAGTTCGGTGACGTCGGTTGGTTCCTCAAGCCATTCGGTATGGAACTCAATCGTTTCGTCCGGCGAGAAGTGGTTATCGGTCAGGCGAGCATAGCGACGCCACTGAGCGGCCTCGTCGGCGCGACCCATTTCTTCGAGAACCTCGGCGTTCGCATCGAACAGTGCGACACACTCCGGTGTCGCGTTAGTCGGATCGAGGTGGGGAATCTGCAGTTCGGCATAGGCGCGATCGGTTTCGTCCCGATCCAGGCGAATACCCGACAAAACGATGGCCAGGTCGATCTGAGCTTCACGCGGCAGTCCCTCTCGGTCGAGTTCGCGGGCGATCTTGAGCCCCTCGTTCGATCGATCGAGCCCACGAAGACAATCGATGATGAGCGCAATCTGGTCATTCGAACCAGAAATGCGCTGTGCGGTGCGCAATTCGGCGAGGGCCAAGGTGAAATCCTGGTTTACATAGGCCATGATTCCGACGGTTTCGCGGACAATCGCAAGGCGCGACGCGCGGTTTTTCGCCGCGATGGCGTGCTGGAGCGCTCGCGGCGCATCGACCTCGGCATAGAAGGACGCGGCTTCCAAGTGACGCCCGACGACCATCGCGTTGTCTTCGCTCAGGGTTGACAAATCACGAAGCACAGCCCGATCGAGTTCCTTCCCTGCGAATCGGTTTTCGAGTTCGGGTTCCATCTCGCGAATCGCCTTGCGCCGTTCTTCACTCGGACGAAAACGCGGGAATTCCTCTTCGCGCGGTTCGGGACGCGAGTCTCCGGG
>JAEMRP010000224.1 GCA_016463265.1 Microbacteriaceae bacterium
AACACGTCGAGAACCACCGTGAAGTCTGCGCCACTCTCATATTCGCGCGCGAAATCGGCCGCCATGTCACGCGTTCGAGAGTACAAGTGGGGCTGGTGGACAGCGATGAGTCGACCGTCGCCAACCACACTTCTGGCCGTGGCCAGCGCGGCTCGGACCTCGCGCGGATGGTGGGCGTAGTCGTCGTACACGCGCACACCTCGGACCGTGCTCGTCAGTTCAAAGCGCCGACCGGTTCCCGCGAAATCACCCAGCGCTGCCGCTGCCGCAAACAGGTCGACGCCGAGCGCGCACATCACCGCGATTGCCCCCGCGCCGTTGAGTGCGTTGTGAGCGCCCGCTACAGGCAGACGGAATTCGACGACGTCATCACCGTGAGTGATTCTCGCACTGACGCCGTCGGCGGACGACTCGATGTCGCTGACACGGTAATCAACACCGTCCGATTCGCCGAACGTCACACTCGGGGTCTTAATGCTGGGCATCAACCGCCGCAGTGCCGGGTCGTCCCCCGACACAACAACGACCTCCCGACAACCGTTTGCGAAAGTCACGAACGCCTGGTCAAATGCCTCTTCCGAACCGTAATGCTCCAGATGGTCAGAGTCGATGTTGGTAATCAGCCCAATCGATGTCGGGTACACGACAAAGGATTCATCCGATTCGTCGGCTTCAATGACGAATTCAGAATCGGTTCCTTGTCCGGAGGACGCTCCAAGGTTGGCCAACACACCGCCATTCACGAACGACGGTGAGCGACCTACTCCGAGCAATCCCGTCACAATCATTGCAGTCGACGTGGTTTTTCCGTGGGCTCCCGCTACTGCCACGACGCGGTGATCGCGAACGAGCCAGGCCAGCGCGAGTGCGCGATGAAGGACGCGAATTCCGCGATCGATAGCCCAGCGGTATTCGGGATTGTCCGCCCACAACGCGCCGGTGACCACGACCGTGTCAGCGTCGCGCACAGCGATTGGCTCGTGTCCAATCTGAACGACTATTCCGTCGGCTCGAAGGTCCGTCAGCGTCTGCGACTCAGAGCGATCGGATCCGGTGACGACAAGACCTTGCGCGCGAAACATGCGTGCAATGCCGCTCATTCCGCTTCCACCGATTCCGATGAAATGAACACGGCCGAGCTCTGCGGGTATATCAGCGGTCAGGTCGGGCGCAATCACGACTCCACCCTAAGCCCGTGATTCAGCGACTGCGGTGAACACCATGTCCGTCAGCCGCTCAGCCCCGTCTCGAATGCCTGACGAAGCCGCTCGGCTTGCCATTGTTCGACGCTGTTCGCCGTTCGTCAGCAATGGGATGAGTGACCCTCGGACCCACTCCCCCGTGAACTCAGAATCGTGGCAAATAATTGCCCCGCCGGCGGCAACCAGGTCACGCGCGTTCAGCTCTTGCTCACCGTTCCCGACCGGATATGGAACGAAAACCGAGGGAATTCCCAAACCAGCCAATTCGCATACCGTCGCAGCACCGGAGCGAGCAAGGACAAAATCTGCTGCTGCCAAGGCGAAATCCATTCGGTCGCAATACGGCAACGCGCGGTAGCCCGCGATGTTCGGATCGACGAATTCTCTAGATTCACCCACCGTGTGGATGATTTGCCACCCTGCTGCAACGATGTCGCGTGCCGTCTCGATCACCGTCGCGTTGATGCGCGCTGCGCCTGTTGACCCACCCGTCACCAGCAACACGGGACGTTTGGCATCGA
>JAEMRP010000051.1:0-3921 GCA_016463265.1 Microbacteriaceae bacterium
CAACACCGGGGACGCGAATCTTGATTTTCGCGTTGACGTGCAACTTATCGAGGTCGTATGCCATGAGGCCTTCAGAGATTCCTCCGAACGCACGTCCCTCGCCCGCAACGCCGGAGCGCTCCGACGTGAGGTGGTGCAAACCGATAATCATGTCCTGAGTCGGAACCGTAACTGGCTTTCCATCCGAGGGCTTGAGAATGTTGTTCGAGGCGAGCATGAGAACGCGGGCCTCGGCCTGTGCCTCCACCGAGAGGGGAAGGTGAACAGCCATCTGGTCCCCGTCGAAGTCGGCGTTGAACGCTGCACAGACGAGGGGGTGAAGCTGGATGGCCTTACCCTCGACGAGCTGCGGTTCGAACGCCTGAATTCCGAGGCGGTGAAGCGTTGGTGCGCGGTTCAGCAGAACCGGGCGGTCGCGGATGATCTCTTCGAGCTCTCCCCAGACCTCGGGGTAGGCGCGCTCAACGGCACGCTTTGCGCTCTTGATGCTCGATGCGAGTCCCTTGTCCTGTAGTTGCTTAATGACGTATGGCTTGAACAGTTCGAGCGCCATCTGCTTGGGAAGACCGCACTGGTGGAGCTTGAGCTGGGGTCCGACGACGATGACCGAACGGCCCGAGTAGTCGACGCGCTTTCCGAGAAGGTTCTGACGGAAACGTCCCTGCTTTCCCTTGAGCATGTCGGACAGCGACTTGAGGGCGCGGTTACCTGTTCCGGTGACCGGGCGTCCACGACGACCGTTGTCAAACAACGCGTCGACCGCTTCTTGCAGCATGCGCTTTTCGTTGTTCTTAATGATCTGCGGGGTCATCTGCTCGTCGAATCGCTTCAGACGGTTGTTGCGGTTGATGACGCGGCGGTAGAGGTCGTTGAGGTCACTCGTGGCGAATCGTCCACCATCGAGCTGAACCATCGGACGGAGGTCCGGCGGGATCACGGGGATCACGCGCAACACCATCGCCTCGGGAAGAGGAACGTCACGTGGATCCTGACCGGCGGGGACGAGGAACGAGTTGACGACGCGGAGGCGCTTGATCGCACGGACCTTGCGCTGTCCCTTGCCATTCTTGATTTCGTCGCGAAGGACTTCTCCTTCGGCCTTGAGCTTCTCGCGGTCGTTTTTGCCGAGGTCCTTCAGGACGTGCTCGATGGCTTCCGCACCCATGAGAGCGGTGAAGTAGGTCTCGTCGAGAGTCGTCTTGTCCGGGTCGGTGTTTCCCTTGAAGTGGTCGACGAGGAATCGGAACTCCGTGTCGTCACCCCACAGGCCACCCTGCTTGAGCGAACGGAAAGAATCCCACGCGCGCTGCCAGCGGGCGATGTCGTCATCGAAGGACTTGCGAATGTTTGCCATCTCGCGCTCGGCGGCTTCTTTTGCCTTGCGCTTGACGTCTGCCTTAGCCTCTTCGGCTTCGAGCTTGGCAAGTTCGTCTTCGAGTTCCTTTTGACGGTCGGTAATTTCTTCGTCACGGACCTTTTCGTAGTCGCGAATTTCGGTCTGGACCATCTTCTCGACGATCGGCATGTCCTGGTGGATGCGCTCTTCGTTGATGTAGGTCACCATGTAGGCGGCGAAGTAGATGACCTTCTCGAGGTCCTTCGGCGCCATGTCGAGCAGGTACCCGAGGCGGCTCGGGACACCCTTGAAGTACCAAATGTGAGTGACGGGAGCGGCAAGCTCGATGTGGCCCATGCGCTCGCGACGAACGGCCTGACGAGTGACCTCGACACCGCATCGCTCACACGTGACGCCCTTGAAGCGAACGCGCTTGTACTTGCCACAGGCGCACTCCCAGTCCTTGGACGGACCAAAAATCTGCTCACCGAAAAGGCCGTCTTTCTCTGGCTTCAGGGTGCGGTAGTTGATGGTCTCAGGCTTCTTCACCTCACCGCTCGACCACGAACGAATTTGTTCGTTCGTCGCGAGCTTGATGCGAATCTGTTCAAAGGTAGTTGCGTCGAGCACTTTTTTCTCTTTCGTATTTCTCGATAGTCAGTTCTCTGGGGGTGCCTATTCGGCGAAGTCCACTGCTGCGGACTCTTCACGGGCGATGTTGACACCCAGCGATGCGGTTGCGCGGTCGGCGTCATCCGCCGTGTCACGAAGGTTGACAGGGTTCTCGGCGCCGTCGAGTACCTCGACGTTGAGCCCGAGGGACTGCATTTCCTTCATGAGGACCTTGAACGATTCAGGGATACCAGGTTCCTGGATGTTGAGGCCCTTGACGATGGCTTCGTACACCTTGACTCGACCGGCGATGTCGTCGGACTTGATGGTGAGGAGCTCTTGCAGAGCATAGGAAGCCCCATAGGCCTCGAGTGCCCATACCTCCATCTCGCCGAATCGCTGTCCACCGAACTGCGCTTTTCCACCCAGCGGCTGCTGCGTGATCATCGAGTACGGTCCCGTCGAACGTGCGTGGATCTTGTCATCGACGAGGTGGTGCAACTTGAGGATGTACATGTAGCCGACCGAAATGGGGTCCGGGAACGGTTCTCCGGTGCGGCCGTTGAACAACTGCGCCTTACCGGACGACCCGATGAGCTGCTGACCGTTCTCACGAGGAAGCGTCGAGTCGAGAAGACCGGCGATTTCCACTTCGCTTGCACCGTCGAAGACGGGAGTTGCGACCTTGGTACCGGGAGCGATCTCGCGTGCTTCCTCGGGGAGGAACTTGGCCCAGTCAGGGTTTCCGTTGACCTTCCACCCCTGCTTGGCTGCCCAACCGAGGTGAAGTTCGAGGACCTGACCGAAGTTCATTCGTCCGGGGACACCGAGCGGGTTGAGTACGACGTCGACGGGGGTTCCGTCTTCGAGGAACGGCATGTCTTCGACCGGAAGGATCTTGGCGATAACACCCTTGTTCCCGTGGCGACCAGCGAGCTTGTCACCCTCCGAGATCTTGCGCTTCTGAGCGATGTAGACGATGACCTTCTTGAGGACGCCGTTACCGAGCTCGTCGTCTTCGTCGTTGGAATCAAAGATCTTGACATCAATGACGGTTCCGCGCTCGCCGTGCGGAACACGGAGAGACGAGTCGCGAACTTCCTTGCCCTTTTCGGCAAAGATCGCGCGAAGAAGTCGCTCTTCGGCGGTCAGTTCGGTCTCACCCTTGGGGGTGATGCGGCCGACGAGGATGTCACCGGCGCGGACCTCGGCACCGATACGCACGATTCCCTCTTCGTCGAGGTGAGCGAGGCTCTCCTGCGACTGGTTGGGAATGTCACGAGTGATTTCCTGCGGTCCGAGCTTCGTGTCGCGAGCGTCAACGTCGTACTCTTCGATGTGAATCGACGAGAGCGTGTCGTCCTTGACGAGGTTTTGGCTGAGGATAATCGCGTCTTCGAAGTTGTGTCCCTCCCATGACATGAATGCCACGAGGAGGTTCTTTCCGAGAGCAAGTTCGCCGTTTTCCGTTGCTGGGCCGTCAGCGAGAACGCCGCCCTTGGCAACCTTGTCGCCTTCAGATACAACGAGGCGGTGGTTGAAGTTGGTGCCCTGGTTCGAGCGCTCAAACTTGCGCAACACGTATGGCGTGGTTGGCGGGATCTTGGCATTGGTGCTGGGGTCGATCTCGCCCGCTTTGTCGTTGAGAATAGTGACGCTATCGCCCGAGACCTCGGTGACAACACCAGCGTGGACGGCGATGAGAACATCGCCGGCATCAACAGCCGCGTATGACTCCATTCCGGTTCCGACGATCGGAGCCTCTGAGCGAAGAAGCGGCACGGCCTGACGCTGCATGTTGGCACCCATAAGTGCTCGGTTTGCATCGTCGTGCTCGAGGAACGGAATGAGTGACGTTGCGATCGACACCATCTGGCGCGGTGAGACATCCATATAGTCCACGCGGTTCGCGGGAACCGTGTCGACCTCTCCACCCTTGATTCGAACGAGTACACGCTCTTCGGCGAGAGTCC
>JAEMRP010000051.1:4021-6767 GCA_016463265.1 Microbacteriaceae bacterium
GTGTCGACCTCTCCACCCTTGATTCGAACGAGTACACGCTCTTCGGCGAGAGTCCCATCGGCATTGACTGGCGAACCGGCCTGGGCGACGATGTGCTCGTCCTCGTCGCTGGCGGTCAAGTAGTCAATCTTGTTGGTGACCTTGCCGTTGACGACCTGGCGGTAGGGGGTTTCGATGAAACCGAACGAGTTGATTCGGGCGAACGACGCGAGCGAACCAATCAGACCAATGTTCGGGCCTTCCGGGGTTTCGATCGGACACATGCGACCGTAGTGCGAGGGGTGAACGTCTCGGACCTCGACACCAGCACGCTCTCGAGAGAGCCCACCGGGTCCAAGCGCAGAAAGACGACGCTTGTGGGTGAGCCCGGCGAGCGGGTTGTTCTGATCCATGAACTGCGACAACTGCGAGGTTCCGAAGAACTCCTTGATCGCCGCGGTCACGGGTCGGATGTTGATGAGGGTCTGGGGTGTGATGGCCTCGACGTCCTGCGTGGTCATGCGTTCGCGAACGACGCGCTCCATCCGAGACAGACCCGTGCGGATCTGGTTCTGGATGAGTTCTCCCACCGCCCGGATTCGACGGTTACCGAAGTGGTCGATGTCGTCGGTTCCCAGCATGATTTCGACGTTCTTGCCGGCGCGCTTGCCGGCGATGGTCGCCTTGCCTTCGTGCAAAGCAATGAGGTACTTGATCGTCGCCTTGATGTCGGAAAGCGTGAGCACCGACTCGGTGATCGGAAGTTCCAGACCCAATTTGCGGTTGAGCTTGTACCGGCCGACCTTCGCGAGGTCGAAACGCTTCGAGTTGAAGTAAAAGTTATCGAGAAGCGAACGCGCAGCTTCGAGCGCAACCTGCTCGCCGGGACGGAGCTTCTTGTAGATGTCCTTGAGCGCGTCTTCTGCGGTAAGGATGTTGTCGTGGCTGAGGGTCTCTTCCATCGTGTACGACCCGGCGAATTCCTTTTCGATCTCTTCGCGGGTCATGCCGAGAGCCTTGAGGAACACGCTCACCGACTGGCGACGCTTGCGGTCAATGCGAACACCAATCTGGTCGCGCTTGTCGATTTCGAATTCGAGCCACGCACCGCGGCTAGGAATCACGCGGCACGAAAAGAGGTCTTTGTCGGTCGTCTTGTCGTCGACCTTCTCGAAGTAGACGCCGGGGCTGCGAACGAGCTGCGACACGACGACGCGCTCGGTTCCGTTGATCACGAACGTGCCCTTGGGAGTCATGAGGGGGAAGTCACCCATGAACACGGTCTGGGTCTTGATTTCACCCGTGTCGTGGTTCATGAACTCGGCTTCGACATAAAGAGGTGCGGCGTAGGTCTTGCCGCGTTCCTTACATTCGTCGAGCTCGTGCTTCTTTTCCTCGAGGTACGGATTCGTAAACGACAGCTGCATGCGGTCGTTCTCGATCGGAGAAATCTCTTCGAAGATTTCTTCGAGTCCCGACTTTGCATCGGAACCATCGGTCCCAATCAACCAGGCGAAGCTTTCGGTTTGAAGAGCGAGGAGGTCCGGAACGGTGAGCGCATCGGTCACCTTGGCAAACGACACTCGATTCGCGTCGCGTCCGGTCCCCTGGATTTTCTTCTTAACAGCCACAGATATTTCCTTAACGGGCGGGGCCCTTGATACAGTGTTTGAGCGTTGGGAAGCGTCATGAACCCGCCACTATTTACGGGTGAGTCGGAAGTCCGCAATATGATTCCCGAGCAGAATGAAGCGCAAATTGCTAACATACACCCCGTTTGGTGAAAAGTAAAGTCCCGAATTGGTAACGATTATTCGGGCAGTCGTAGTGAGCGAGAATTGCCCAATGGCAGAGGCGTTCACTCATCGACTCGCGAGCAGTGGGCTCATCGCCAGTCTCGAACCAGACCAGTGGCGACCGGGCTCGTGGGTGCTGTCTATTGATGACACCCCCCAGTCACACGTCGACCTTGCCGACCCAACCGCTCTGCATTTCGAATACATCGCGCGGATGGGTCATGTTATCGACGCGGCATTTCCCACCGGGGAGTCCATCACGGCGTTGCACCTGGGAGCTGGGGCCCTAACAATCCCGCGGTACATCGAGGCGACACGGCCGGGGTCACGACAACAGGTCATCGAAGTCGAGCGCGATCTCATTGATTTCGTTCGTGAACACTGCCCACTTCCCCGCGGTGCATCCATCCGTTGTCGCTACGGAGACGCCCGCACGGTAATGGAGTCACTGCCGAAAGGGTTGCTCGGTCGGGTCGATCTCGTTGTCGTCGATGTCTTTCGCGGCGCACGAACCCCCGCGCACGTGACGAGCGTCGAGTTCTACTCCGCCATCAAGGCGCTGTTGTCAACCGCCGGGATTGTTGTCGCCAATGTCGCCGATGGTCCACCAATGTCGTTCGCCCGCGGTCAGCTCGCGACGCTTCGCTACGTGTTCGGTGACGCGTTCGGTGTCGCCGAGCAGAGTGTCGCAAACAGCAAACGTTTCGGCAATGTGGTGCTCGGAGCCCTCGCGAGCGGGGCGAATCCACTTTGGGTTTCAGCGCTCGCGGGGAAGGGGCCGCACCCGACGGGTCTCATTGCCGGAACCGAGGCGGTGACATGGTCGGCGAGCGCCGCCGTGGTGACCGATAACACCGCCATCGACTCGCCGCCACCGGCCCGAAACCTTTTCCGGTCCTAGCCAGTGCATATGGTTGTTGCGTGATCGATTTGTCGGAGGTTCAGGCTCTCGCCGAGCGCCTCATCGCGCA
>JAEMRP010000225.1 GCA_016463265.1 Microbacteriaceae bacterium
GCGGCTATGCAACCGAAAATGCCATCGCCAGCGTTCTTAAATCCGAACCGGATGCAGCCAAAGCCGCCGGCAAGCTCATCAACCTTGCTCTCGAAAGGGGTGCACCCGACAACGTGACTGTGGTGATTGCAGGCGTCAACGAGACCAACATGAGCGCCACCGCCAAACCGATGCTCGTTGGAGCAGCCTCGCAACCGCTCATCTTTGACGCGATCACCCAGAGCCTTCCAAAAATTGCATCGCGAATCTTTTATCCCGTTGCAACCTCGGAGGAAGAGGAATACTTCGAAACAGCCGACTATCTCGACACACTCATTGCCGAGGACAAACGGCGCGCGGCAAAACGTCGAATGCGGTGGTCACTTTATCTCACCAGTGCCCTCGCTGCTCTCGCCCTCATCGGCATCTACGGTTACGTCTGGACCCAATCGCAGTTCTTCGTTGGATCCGACGAAGACAGCGTCGTAATCTACCGCGGCGTCAACGCCGACATTGGTTCTGTTCCCCTCAACACGGTCGTGCGCGACACCAACATTCCCTTAACGTCGCTCTCGCAGTTTCTCCGAACGTCCGTCGAACTCACCATCCCCAAGTCGAGCCTGGAAGAAGCCCTGCTGGTTGTCGAAAGGATTGAGAATGTCACTCAGTCCCAATAACACCGAGTATTCGACGATCACCGAGCAGTTGATGCTGCGCCTCAAGGTGCCCACCAAGTTGCGAAACCTCGAGGCCACTCTCATCATCTTCGCGATGATTGTGACGTCGGCTGCACTCGCGCTCGTCGACCTCGGTGCGACAGGAAAACTGAATCCTCCCATAATCGGTCTGAGCCTGGGACTGGGTGCGATTGTGCTTGCTATGCACGTCGCACAACGATTCGTCGCCCGCGATGCGGACCCGCTCATCTTGCCTATCGTGACACTTCTCAACGGGCTTGGAATTGCCATGATCTACCGCCTCGACCTTTCCGCTGGACTCACGGGGTGGCAGGCCAACGCGACTCGGCAGATGGTCTGGACCGCAATCGCCATTGTCGTGGCGATAGTCGTCATCATCGTCGTCCGGAACCACCGAGTATTGCAGCGCTATCGCTACGTCTGGATGCTCATCGGCGTCGGTCTTTTGATGCTCCCGCTCGTCCCCTTCATCGGCACGACCATCAACGGCGCGCGGTTGTGGGTCAACCTCGGTTTCGTAACCTTCCAGCCGGGCGAAATCGGCAAAATCGCGCTAGCGCTTTTCTTTGCCGGTTATCTCGTAACCGCGCGCGACTCCCTGTCGGTGGTGGGAACGCGGATGTTTGGGGTGACGTGGCCTCGAATCAAGGACCTCGGCCCGATTTTTGTTGTCTGGGTAATTGCAATGCTCGTATTGATCTTCCAGCGCGACCTCGGAACATCCCTGTTGTATTTCGGTCTCTTCCTCGTCCTGATGTACGTCGCAACGGGTCGTGCTATCTGGTTCGTTGTGGGCGGTGGTCTTTTCGGAACAGGTGCCCTCGTCGCGAGCCAATTCCTCACCTACGTTCAGGGTCGCTTCGCGGCGTGGCTCGATTCGTTCAACCAAGCGAATTATGACGCTGTGGGTGGTTCCTATCAGCTCGTCCAAGGACTGTTCGGGTTTGCGTCCGGCGGAATCGTGGGAACCGGGCTTGGCGCCGGTCACCCTGGAATCGTCCCCCTCGCCGAATCGGACTACATCATGGCGAGCCTTGG
>JAEMRP010000226.1 GCA_016463265.1 Microbacteriaceae bacterium
GTGCCCGCTGTCGAGGGCCTCCACGATTGGCCCGCGAGGGGTTCCGTATCGATTGTGCCCGTGCACAACTGCCCACTCCAGCATCTGATCGGTCTCAATGAGTCGGTCGAACTCATTATCCGTTACGAAAAAATAGTGTTCCCCATCAGTTTCACCAGGTCGTGGTGGTCGGGTTGTCGCCGAGACCGAGAATCTGACGTCGGGATGGCGCTCTCTGATTCGCGCCACGACCGTTCCTTTACCAACCGCCGTCGGTCCGGCAACAACAACCAGCCTGCTCCGCTTATCGCCGTGACTAATTTTTGACGTTCGCGCGTCAAGCCAGGCACTCAGGGTTCCAACCTGCCGCGTCCCTAGCGCACCGAGGCGTTTACGGGGCGAAATTCCAAGATCGTTCAGAATGCGTGGAATCTTCACTTCGCCGATGCCCGGGATACTCCCGAGGAACTCGGTGACGCGAAGCTCCGCTTCAGCCGAATCTTTTTCCCGCCAGGCATGGACAGCAACCGAGAACGGGCTTCTCTCCCCCGCCTCTAACGTCCGCTTGACGGCTGCGCGGGCGCGTCGCCGTTCGACGGCAATCGCGGAGGCTTCACGGGGATCTCGCATCAGAGCCCTAATTCTCGCAGGTGTTCCTCGATAGCGGTCGCTGCATTAGCGAGACCGTCGTACACGACACTTCGACTGACCGACGGAATCACGTTTGGTGATGCCGCTCCGAAAATGTGTGAGATGTCTGTCAGTGACGCCCCTTGGGTCCCGAAACCGGGTGCGAGGATGAGCAACCCGTCGAGATCGGACGCAGTCAGACCACGCGCGGCCAGATCGCGAGTTGCGCCGACAACGACACCAACAGTCTTGGTATCGCCCGATCGTTCGCGGGCAAAACGAGCGACGAGCACGGGTAGCATCTCGCCTGAGAGAGACGCACGCTGGACGTGATCCGCATCGGGGTTCGATGTCGAGCTCAGGACGAAGACCGTCGCACCGCTCGCCTTGGCAAGCGAAAAGGCTGGCTCAAGTGCCGCGAAGCCCTGGTAAGGGCTCACGGTGAGCGCATCGCTCTGCAGCGGTCCGTCCCCCAACCACGCCGAAGCGTAGCCTTTCATTGTTGAGCCGATATCACCGCGCTTCGCGTCAGCGATAACGACAAGACCCGCCTCCCGTGCTTCGCGAATCAGAAGTTCCAGGGCTCCATAGCCCGCCGAACCGAACCGTTCAAAATAGGCGACCTGAGGTTTCACGATTCCGACGCGGGGTGCCGCGACAGCCACAACCGCGCGCCCGAACTCCAGCGCACCCGCCGCGGTATCGGGAAGCCCGACCGTGCGGAGTGAGTCCGCGCTCGGGTCGATGCCGACACAGAGGGGTCCACGCGACTCGACAATCGAGGCAAACCGCGAGCCCAGACCCATCACCACGACGCCCGATCCGCCGCATACTCCTGGAGTGACCGAACCGAAATCTGCTCACCGGAGGACTCCATCGCCGCAACTGCGGCCGAAACCTGCGCAATGGTGGTCACGAGAGCCTTATCGGCTGCCACGGCTTCGCGTCGTATCTCCATCCCATCGGCACGAGCACTTCGCCCGGACGGCGTATTAATGATGAGGTCAACTGATCCTGAACGAATGAGGTCGATGATGGATTCTTCCCCCAAATTCGCCTCGTAGTGTTTGCGAACGGTCGTCACGGGAACGCCGTTGCGCGACAGA
>JAEMRP010000227.1 GCA_016463265.1 Microbacteriaceae bacterium
TCTGTCGCGCAACGGCGTTCCCGTGACGACCGTTCGCAAACACTACGAGGCGAATGCGGGGGAAGAATCCATCATCGACCTCATTCGCGCGGGCTCCGTCGACCTCATCATCAACACACCGTCCGGTCGAAGTGCTCGTGCCGATGGGATGGAGATACGACGCGAAGCCGTGGCTGCCGATAAGGCTCTCGTGACCACCATTGCCCAGGTTTCGGCCGCTGTTGCGTCGATGGAGTCCACCGGTGAGCCGATTTCCGTTCGGTCGCTGCAGGAGTATGCGGCGGATCGGGCGACGTGGTGATGGGTCTAGGTTCGAGGTTTGCCTCGATTCTCGAGTCGCGTGGACCCCTCTGTGTCGGTATCGACCCGAGCACCGACGCTCTCCGCACGGTCGGGCTTCACGACACCGCGGAGGGTGCGCTGGAATTTGGGCGGGCGATTGTCGCCGTGTCGGCATCCCGCGTCGGAATCGTGAAACCGCAGGTCGCCTATTTCGAACGGTTCGGTTCGGCGGGCTACGGAGCCCTGGAAACTCTGATCCGCGAAGCTCGGGAGGCTGGTCTTGTCGTTATTGCTGACGCGAAGCGCGGTGATATCGGCTCAACAATGGAGGGCTACGCCACTGCGTGGTTGGGAGACGGCCCGCTGCAGAGCGATGCGCTCACCGTCAGCCCGTATCAGGGGTTTGCGGCGCTCGAGCCAGTCTTTTCGCGAGCCGAGACGAACGGTGCGACGGTTTTCGTCCTGAGTTCGACGTCCAACCCCGATGCGGATGACGTCCAGCGTGCGTCACTCGCGAACGAGACGCTGCCCAGGCTGGTCGCGCGTTACGCCCGCCAACGATCGGGCAATACGAGGACTGTTGGTGTCGTCGTCGGCGCGACTCGCGATCTCGCTGCGCGTGGTTTGACCGCGTCCGATCTCGACGGGTTGCTCATCCTCGCACCTGGCTTCGGGGCTCAAGGGGCGTCACTTAGAGACATCTCAGACCTTTTCGGAGCGGCATCAACAACCGTGATTCCGTCGGTGAGTCGAAGTGTCGTGCAGCACGGTCTTGCCAATTGCGCGACCGCGATTGAGGAACACCTGCGAGAATTGGGGCTCTGATGCGAGATCCCCGTGAAGCCTCCGCGATAGCCGTCGAACGGCGACGCGCTCGGGCGGCCGTCAAGCGGGCGATAGAGGCGGAGGAGAGAAGCCCGTTCTCGGTTGCTCTCCACGCCTGGCGGGAAAAGGATTCGGCGGAAGCGGGACTTCGCGTCACCGAGTTTCTGGGGAGCATCCCGGGCATCGGTGACGTAAAGATTCCGAGTATTTTGAACGATCTTGGAATCTCGCCGAGGAAACGCCTCGGTGCGTTAGGGACGCGGCAGGCCGATGCTCTGGGCGCTTGGCTTGAGGCGCGAAGGTCGAAGGATGCTCACGGCGCGCAGCGGAGCAGGCTGGTTGTTGTTGCGGGACCAACGGCGGTCGGTAAGGGTACCGTCGTGGCGCGCATCAGAGAGCGCAATCCCGATGTCAGATTCTCTGTCTCGGCAACGACCCGACCACCACGACCCGGTGAGACTGACGGTGAACACTACTTCTTCGTCACGGATAACGAGTTCGACCGACTCGTCGAGACCGACCAGATGCTGGAGTGGGCGGTTGTGCATGGGCGCAATCGATACGGAACCCCTCGCGGGCCAATCGTGGAGGCCCTCGACAGCGGGCAC
>JAEMRP010000052.1 GCA_016463265.1 Microbacteriaceae bacterium
ACACAACCCCGCTGTCATCCCGACACTAGTGGGGATTGCGCGGGGCGTGACGGCTGATCTCGTCATCGGATCGCGCTGGGTTCGCGGCGGCCGAGTGAACGGTTGGAGCGTCGCCCGCCAAACAATTTCTCGCGCGGGAAATTCTTACGCCCGCCTCGCGTTGCGTTCGAAAATCAACGACATGACCGCTGGTTTTCGCGTCATCCGAGTCGCAAAACTGCGCCAACTGCACCTCGAAACCATCGCGTCGAGTGGCTATTGTTTCCAAATCGAAATCGCCGACCGTGTTGAAGCCGACGGAGGAACAATCATCGAACACCCGATCACGTTCATCGAACGCGCATCGGGTACATCAAAAATGCACCCCGGAATCGTCGTCGAAGCGTTCGTTCGAATCACGGGCTGGGGCGTTGGGCGCTGGTTTCTCGGCCGTTAGGCCGATTTACGCAACGCACTGAGATCGAGCTGGCCGCTCGCCCGCATCGCAATGATGCGTTCCTGCAGAATGATTTCGAGTTCTTCGATCGTGCGTCGCTTCATCAACTGTTCCCAGTGGGTAACAGTCGGGGCGGCGGGCGCTGGTGCGTTGGGGTCATTGCCCTGGATGGGCTTTCCCTTGGCGTCGAGACGCCTGCCAATGTTGCTCGACCTTGGCGAACGCCAGTCGTAGGGAAGTTCTACTCCGGTCATGAAGGTGACAACGAATTCCTCGCCGTCTGCCGTGCGGAAGGTCACGTTTTGGCGATCGACGAACTGGACGCCTTCCTCGGTTTCCGAGCTGATTGACCCGAGTCGCGTGCCTTGCATGCGCTTGTTGCTCATTGTTTTCTCCTTTGGCTTGTGGCCTACCTCTTATAAAGCCAGAACTCTCCGAGATATTCCTGAGCGAAAGTAGAGAATTGGCTATGAATTCACGACGCGAAGGGCGATATCCGCCCGATCGGTGACAATTCCGTCCACACCAAGCCCCAGCAACCGTCGCATCGTCACTTCGTCGTTGACCGTCCAGACATGAACTTCGAGTCCGGCACGGTGGTAACGCTCGACCAGGCGCTCGGTCACGAACGTCATTCCGTTCGCGCGTTCGGGAATCTGCAGCGCGTGAACGAGGGGGAGGGGAGGGGCGAACCCGAGGCGAGCTGCCGCGGCAATGACGAGAAACTCCGTCGCCGACGGGCTGCTCGCAACGCCGGGCAGGCGTGCGATGGTCGCGCGGCGGCGCTGCGCACTAAACGAGGTAATCAGCACGCGGTCTCGCGCCTCGGCGTCCGTAACTGCTCGAACGACACCGTCGATCGCTCTCGCGTCTTTGACATCGATGTTGAACCGTGCGGACGGAAACTGCTCGAGAGCCTGAGCGAGCGTGAGGAACCCCTCGCCGCCCAGGTCAATCTCGGCGAGTTCCGCGGCCGTGTGGTCCGACACGAGCCCCGAACGGCTGGACACACGGCCAAGAGTCGTGTCGTGCGAAATCATCGCAAAACCGTCCCTCGACCCCACGACATCCGTTTCGATGAAGGTCGCGCCCGCGTTGATTGCCGCCCGGAACGACCCGGCGGTGTTTTCCGGTGCGTCGAGGTGAAGACCGCGGTGAGCCAAGACACGGGGAGTCGACCCCGCAAAAAAGGGGTGCGCGGCAGCGCGAAACGTCATGCGGGCACGGTATCACGCCGACATTGCGTGATAGTTTTGCCCCATGAGCGCAAATCCCTTGACACCCGGCCAACTCGCGGGGAAATCCGCCTTCGTGACGGGTTCATCGCGTGGAATTGGAGCGGAAACCGTCGGATTTTTCGCCGAAGCAGGCGCCAAGGTCGCCATTAACTTCCGTGACAAAGAGGCTCGTGCCGAGAAGGTCGCAGCGGGTATCCGCGAGAACGGTGGGGAAGCGATTGTCGTTGGCGCAGACCTGACCGATTACGAATCAATTACGGCACTTCGTGACACGCTACAGAAGGAATTCGGCGGGCTCGACATCCTCGTCCTCAACGCCTCTGGCGGCATGGAAGCCGGCAAGGGTGACGACTACGCGATGCGCCTCAATCGCGACGCGCAGGTGAACGCCTTGGAGACACTGCGGCCTCTCCTTCATGCAGGGTCACGCGTTGTTTTCATCACCAGCCACCAAGCTCACTTCATTCGCACCGTTGACACGATGCCCGAATACCTCCCGGTTGCGCTGTCCAAGCGCGCCGGCGAAGACGCGCTTCGCGAGATGATTCCGTCGCTCGAGGCGGACGGAATCGGCTTCGTCGTCGTGTCAGCCGACATGATCGAGGGAACCGTCACCGCGACCCTTTTGGACCGTGCGAACCCCGGAACCATCGATGCTCGCAAAGAAGCGGTGGGGAAGTTGTACAACGTGTCGGAATTTGCGGCCGAAATCGCCCTCGCGGCCGTTGAGCCCGTTCCCGCCGACAACACGCGACTGGTCGGCGACACTGGCTACTTCGGCGAATAGCCGACCTCGTGGCCTCTATCAACTACCCGAAACCGCTCGTTCTGGCGCGACTCATCGTCGGCCTTTATCTCTTTGGCCTCGGAATCGCCTTTCAGATTCGCGCGACGCTCGGGCTCGCACCGTGGGATGTCTTCGGTCAAGGCCTCGCGAACATCACGGGGTTGAGCTTCGGGCTGGCCACCGTGCTCGCAAGTGCCCTGATTTTGCTGTTGTGGATCCCGCTCAAGCAAAAGCCCGGACTCGGTACCATCTTTAATGCGCTCCTCATCGGACCTTTTATCGATTTGTCACTCCGGTTCGTTCCGTCAGCAGCCGACTGGGGGATTTTCGGGCAAATAGGCTGGTACGTCCTCGGCATGGCTATCATCGCGCTGGGAACCGGAATCTATATCGGCGCGCGACTCGGTCCGGGGCCGCGTGACGGACTGATGACGGGTTCGGTGAAAAAGTTCGGCAAGCCCGTCTGGATCGTTCGAACCGTGCTCGAGGGTGGTGCGACGCTCATTGGGCTCGCACTGGGTGGCCCGGTCGGGCTCGGCACCCTGTTGTTCGTTATCGGAATCGGACCAATGGTCCAGGTGTCGATGCGGGCGTTCGGAATGGTCGACAAGGGCGGAAAATGAACCACCCCGAGGGTCGGACACACGTTCTGCACCGAGAAACTGCTCGAATCGTGCTACACGACGGTCGGGGTAAATTCCTGCTGATGCACACGAGGTTCGACCACCGAGTCGGCTTGCCTCCGCGCTGGATTACGCCCGGTGGCGGAATTGACGACGGCGAGACACCGCTCGAAGCCGCCGTTCGCGAATTGCGCGAAGAGACCGGTCTAATCGTGGAACCAGATGCGTTGGGAGAGATGCTCGACGCTGTTGACGGTTACTGGGATTGGCCGGACGGGAAAAACTTTCATTCGTATGTTGATCATTTTTTTGCACTTCGAGTCGACCAATTTGAACTGGATCGTTCCGGTTGGATGGAATCCGAGCACCACGACGTCATCGACATTCGCTGGTGGACACTCGACGAAATCCGCGCTGAATCGCCGTTCATCGGTCCCGAGCGGTTGATCGAGGTGCTGGATCGCGTGTCCTAACGGTTGCGGTCAATTCCGCGCAACTTGCTTTATCCGATAATGTACATTATGTCAGAAAGCGTGAATATGGTCTAAAACGGGCCGTTTGGTCCCACTTCCCTAGTTGGTGGCGGCGACCCAGGCGTCGAGTTTCTCGCTCGCCGCGCCGGAATCAATCGAGTGTGCAGAGACCTCAACGGCCTCGGCCATTCGTTCAACGAATGATCGATCGCGCTCGGCTGGGTTCTTCGACAGCCGATGAGCGACGATTCCGGCTGCCGAGTTCAACACGATGATGTCGCGTGCGGCGCTGGGCTTCCCCGCAAGCACCTCGCGCGCAAGGGCCGCGTTCTCGTCCGGCATTCCCCCACGAATGGCGTCAATTGTGGAATAGCTGAAGCCGACCTCACGCGGGTCGAAGTCGTGCTCGGTGACACTCCCGCGACTGACTTCGAACACTTTCGAGTGTCCCGTCGTCGTGATCTTGTCGATACCGTCTTCGCCTCGATACACGAGTGCCGTCGCACCTCGCTGCTGGAAAAGACCGACAGCGAGAGGAATTCGTGCCGGGTTTGACATACCGAGAGAGTTTGCTTCGGGCCGTGCCGGGTTACACAAAGGGCCGAGCACATTGAAGATCGTCGGAATCGCTAAATCCTGGCGGACCGGGCCAGCGTTTCGGAAACCGGGGTGAAACACCATCGCGTTGATGAATGTGACACCGATTTCGGCGAAGACACGCGCAACGTGCTCGGGCTCGAGCGAAATGTCTATTCCCAAAGCCGTCAGAACGTCGTTAGCGCCCGATTTCGAGCTCGCCGCCCGGTTTCCGTGCTTGATGACGGGAACTCCGGCTGCCGAGACAACCATCGCGGCGATAGACGAAACATTGATGACCCCAATCGGGTCTCCCCCCGAGCCAACGATATCGACGGCGTCGGTCGAGATATCGATCGGAAGCGCGGCGGACAGGATGGCGTCCCGGAAGCCGACGACCTCGTCGACGGACTCCCCCTTGGCGCTGAGAGCAACGAGAAATGCGGCCAGTCGAGCGTCGCTCACGTCACCGTTCATGATGTCTGTCATCGCACGTGAAGCCTCGGCCACCGCCAGCGAACGACCCTCGAGCAGGTCGTGGAGAAGGGCGGTCCAGTCGACGTTCGGCACTCCCCTACCCTATCGTTCTCGACGCGCGCAAAATTGATGAAAAGCGCGCAAAATGCGTGCCAAAACACCCCTATATGGTCGGCTGGACAGCGGAAGTTGGGCATAATAGAAGTTGTGACTAGCGCCTCGATAACTAGACCGCAATCGGTCGTGAACCGGCCCAACGCGGTGGCCGTCGGGACGATCGTGTGGCTTGCGAGCGAGGTCATGTTCTTCGCCGGGCTGTTCGCGATTTACTTTTCGCTTCGATCGATGGCCCCCGAGATTTGGGCGGTCCAAACCGAGAAGTTGAGTATCCCCTTCTCGACGCTCAACACCACAATTCTCGTGCTCTCGTCGGTGACGTGCCAAATGGGTGTTTTCGCGGCGGAGCGTCTGCAACCGCGTCGAACCGGTTGGGCTCCGTCCAAGTGGGGCGTTGTCGAATGGTTCTGGCTCACCTACGCAATGGGCGCGTTCTTTGTCGTCGGCCAGGTCTACGAATACGCCGTGCTCACGAGCGAATGGGTCATGCTCAACAGTGACGCCTACGGCTCAGCGTTCTACATCACCACCGGTTTCCACGGACTGCACGTCACCGTCGGCCTCATCGCCTTCCTGCTCATGATCGGTCGAATTCAAGCGCTCAAAGTATTCACCCACCGCGACGCAATGTCGATGGTCGCCGTGTCGTACTACTGGCACTTTGTCGACGCGGTGTGGATCGGCCTCTTCCTCGTCATCTACGTGCTGAAATAACGAAAGAACACAATGTCACGAACTCTCAATCGCAAAGGTCGTCGCCACCCGCTCTCGTCGCTCGTGCTCATCCTCGTTGGATTGTTCGTGTCGGGCGCGGCGTATGCAGCCGTGACGGGAACAGCCACTGCTGCCGACTCCCCCGTCTCGGCAACACAAATCGAAGACGGCAAGAAACTCTTCGCCTCAAACTGCGCGTCGTGTCACGGACTCAGTGCGGCAGGTTCGGCGGCTGGTCCGTCCCTAATTGGTTCGGGTGCGTTGTCGGTCGAGTTCCAGGTCGGCTCTGGACGCATGCCGATGTCCGGTAGCGGTCCTCAGGCCGAGAAAAAGCCCGTTCAATTCACTCAGCCCGAAATCGACGCGATGGCGGCGTGGGTTGCGAGCCTGGCTCCGGGTCCTGGTGTCCCCGAGGCCTCATCGCTCACCGGCGGAGACCCGTCCAACGGAGCACAACTCTTCCGAGTTAACTGCGCGATGTGCCACAACGTCGCAGGTGCCGGTGGTGCTCTGACCGAAGGTAAGTGGGCTCCTCACCTGAAGAATATTGATCCCGTGCACGTTTACGCGGCGATGGTCACCGGACCACAGAACATGCCGGTGTTCTCGGACATGAATATCACCGCGGAAGAAAAGAACGACATCATCGCGTACCTCAAATTCCTCGATGAGAACCCCTCGGTCGGCGGAATGGACCTCGGATCACTGGGGCCGGTGTCGGAGGGTCTCTTCGTCTGGATTTTCGCGCTCGGCGGACTCGTTGCCATCACCATTTGGTTGAGCGCCAAGTCGAACTAGGTTTACAGAAAGGTTCATCCCATGGCCGACAAAAAGTCTGACGTCGTCACCAGTGCCGGCAGCGCGGTGTCACGTCCCGACCGTCTGCAGAATCCAGGGTTCGAACCTGAGCACAAGCGCGTTCACGATGAATCGCCAGAGCGGGCACGTGGGGCGGAACGTGGTATTTCGCTGTTGTTCGCACTGTCCGGCATCCTTAGCGCTTCGGCATTCGCTCTCAACTTCATCTTCCCCATCGTCCCAGGGGACCTCCTGTCGACCCGCTACAACAATATGTTCGTCGGGTTGGCAATCGCCGCCGGACTGCTCTGCCTCGGTGTTGGCGCCGTGCACTGGGCCAAGGTGCTGATGCACGGCCACGAGCTCATCGAAGAACGCCACGGAACGCGCGGTGACGACGCTACTCGTGCTCGTGCTGTCGAAATCTTTCAGGAAGCAAACAAGGAATCCGGTTGGACTCGTCGTCGCCTTTTGCGCAACTCGCTGATCGGGGCTTTCGTGGCGTTACCAATCCCCGCTCT
>JAEMRP010000228.1 GCA_016463265.1 Microbacteriaceae bacterium
TAATGAAGAATATCCTGAAGAGATGGTCTGACAAGGGGAAAAGGGGGTTGTCCCTCCACTTGCATGCCATCACCTTCGTGGGAAAGCTGGCTGCCCGACGGAAAAGCTACCGGCGTATTCTGCGCGATGAGATTCATGGACTGCACCAGCGTCATAAATTACAAGAGACAGAAATAATCAGAATGTTCTTGCTCTGGGAATTTGCTCGGCGGAATTAAGTCATAGGCAAGCACGGCGTACGCTAAAACTTGCCAAATCCGTCAGTTATACCTGACCCAAAACCTGTTTATAATCATAGAGAATCACCATTGATCGAGAGACCAGCATCCGCGACGAAGCCGAGATCGAGCGCAAAACCCAGGCTCAAGCTCAAGCTCAGGGCCAAACGCCCGTGCCCGCCTCTTCAAGAACTATGCCACCTCATGTGGTCAAATTTCGACAAGCTTATGCGATGACGGCAAGTGGTCTGGTGGGCGACGCTGGTAGATAAGGCTGGCAAATAAGGCTGAAATTCGCGTTTTGAGATTACTATTGCGTCGGCGATGACCGGTAGGTTGCGCCGTTGTCAGGCGGAAGCGCGCGATGCCACGCGACGACCGCCGCGGTGAGCTGGGCGACCTCGGTGGGTTGGGTGGCGGCGAGATTATTTTTCTCCGCAGGGTCGGCGTCCAGATCGTAGAGCTGGGGAGAAGAACCTTCGTAAGTGCAGAGGAGTTTCCAACGACCGTCGCGCACCGCGAGGTCCGGGAGATTGTCGTCGCCGGAGAACGAGGCTCGGTCGGGTGGTCGCCGGAAAAAGAGTGGTCGGTTGCGGGAGGCTTCGGAGTGGCCGAGAAGCGTGTCGTGCATGTTAACACCGTCGAAGGTCGTGATTGGCGCAGCGGAAACACCGGTGAACGCCAGTAGCGTGGGGGCGACGTCGATCGTGGCGAAGTGCGAAGTACGGTTGGCGGTGCCGGTTTTTTTGGGATCGGTGAAGTTGGGGCCCCAGACGACGAGCGGCGAGCGGATACCTCCCTCGTAGAGCATACCCTTGCTACCGCGAAACGGCCCGGCCGACCCCGCGCCGACTTCGGGACCATTGTCGGAGCAGATGAGAATCAGCGTGTTGTCGCGGAGAGCTGGATCGGAATGGATGCGGTCGAACAATTTTCCTAACTGTCGATCCATCGACTCAAGCACGGCGTGATAGAGACCGCGTTTGCCGTCGCGCCATTGCTCGACCGGAGGCCAGAACGGGCTGTGCACATCGTCCGGCCAGAGGTTTATGTAAAACGGCTTTCCGTCGCGCGCAGACGCGTCGATGAATGCCAGCGCGGCATCGGTGAAACCGGTGGTAATTTGAGAGCGCTGCATCCATGTGATTGGTAGGCCGAGTCGTTCGGCATCGGCCCAAATCCGCTTGGATTTGTCATCGCCGGGTTTGAGCGTGAGCGGGAGAAGCTTGGGACCCATGCCTTCGAAATTCGTCAACGAGGTGTCGAATCCGTAAGCCGCGATCGGCGGAGCATCGTCGACGTCGCGCTGACCGCCCATGTGCCACTTGCCGAAATGACCGGTGGCGTAGCCCGCGTCGTGCAAAAGGCGGGCGATCATTGGAGCCTGCGGGTCGAGCCACTGGGCCATGCCGCGTGCGGTGTTATCGGCGCGGTTGTTGAGGTAGGATGTGATGCGCCAGCGCTGGGGATACTGGCCCGTCGAGAGGCCGAC
>JAEMRP010000229.1 GCA_016463265.1 Microbacteriaceae bacterium
CGTCGCAAGACCGGGAAGCGCAATGAGCGTCGGAACCGGTGCGTCATTGTTGGCGACGAGCAGGTCGACAACGTCAACCGGACCGACCAGCTCAATGAACTCTCGAACAATCCACTCGGGGTGCGAGTGCGAAATAGCCAGAGCACGCAACTCGGTCGTGTTCTCGGTCACCATCGATCGCCACTCGTCCGGCGTGCGCCGTGAGACGGTCCGAAGCGTTGCGTTGACGAAACCAGCGGCACGCCGAAAACGGTGGTTCGCAAGGTTGACCCACTCGTTAATGATGTGGGGCGGGTCCTGTCGGACGACGAGTTCGTAGGTGGCGAGGCGCAATACATCGAGCACCTCGGGGTCAACACGGTCCCACGAGCCCGTGACGCACTCGTCGAGCACCGCGTCCACTAACCCGCGCCAGCGCAACGAGCCGTAGGTGATATCCGTCGCGTGTCCAGAATCACGCGAACTCAGCCGCGCATCACGAATAGCGTTCGGGAGGATTAGGTTCGAATAGGCATCGTCGGTTCGCACACGGGCAGTGACATCGAGCGCGACCTCTCGCGCCGTCGTCATCCCACCACCACGCTGGAGCGTAGTCCGCGAAACCAATCCATCGCTGACATTGCCTTTTTACCCGCTGGCTTGACCTCTAACAACCCGACCGACGCATCCACCGTTCCAACAAAAACCTGACCAGCAATCACCACGACCTCGCCCAACGGGAGCGGCGGGCCGATGTCGCTCGCAACTCGAAGAATCGCAATCGATTCACCGTTGACATCAGTGTGAGCTCCCGGTTCACGCGTCACGGCTCGTATCCGTTGGATGACAATTGTCGCACCGAGCGACCAGTCAATTCGACCGTCGACGCGGCTGAACTTCGGGGCGAAACTCGGTTCGCCGATCTGAACCGTCGGTGTGATGGCGTCCGTCGCAATGAGCCGGAGTGCTCCTACCAGATCATCCGTCGTGCTGTCCGCAAAGCGTTCTAGCGCGTCGGACGCGGTTTCGTCGTCCTCGAACGGGATCGAACGAGAAACGTACACCGGTCCAGCGTCGAGATCTTCCACAAGCCGAAAGATCGAGATTCCCGACGTCGGTTCTCCGTCCCACAGTGCGCGTTGAACCGGAGCCGCGCCGCGATATTTAGGCAGTACCGAGAAATGGACGTTGACCCAACCGCGGGCAGGTTCAGAGAGGAGCCGGGGCGGCACCAGACCGCCGTATGCCACGACTACTCCGATTTCCACTTCGGGGAGGTCGACATCGCGCAGCGAATTCGTCTTAACGACCGATAGTCCGAGTTCCTCGGCGACCGTCGCGACCGCCGTCGACGTCAAAACGCCTTTACGTCCCTGCCGTGAATCGTTTCTCGTGACCACCGCGCGAATGTCGAAAGCCGCGTCGTAGAGAGCACGCAAATACGGAACCGCGACCACGGGGCTGCCGGCAAAAACGATGCTCGTACTCATGGGTTCATTGTTTCAGTCATTGTCGATCTCGTCGAAAACCGTAAGGTCGTCGCAATGGACACGAACACCCGTGGCGTTGGTCGCAACGGTGTGAATTCGAATGGCGGAAATCACGGTTGGTGCCGCTCGGTAATCGGCCAAAATAAGAATTCGGAACGATTCGCCATCTTTTGCTGGTCCCATGACCCGGTGCCCAGCTACCTCGCTCAGTTCGCGCACTGATTGCAAATCCG
>JAEMRP010000053.1 GCA_016463265.1 Microbacteriaceae bacterium
ATTGGCGCTTACTTTTCTGCGGCACACCGAGCCGGAATTCTTCCAGCTGACGTCATTTATCCCGCGGGCGATTTGTGGTTTCCTGCGGCGGGAAGCATCACAAAACACGGCCAACTCGCCGACTATTTGTACCCAGAGGGACGCCGAGAAGCTGGTCGCAAAACAGCGATTCAAACCCCGGACAACATCGCACGCAAAGTTCGGGATCTCGCGGCGCATGTCGCCAAAGGACGCGGTTCACGGAGGACCGCAGTGTTCATTAGCGAAACGTTAGTCGGCCGAGTGAACCTCGGACGCTTGGTGGATCTGCTGAAGGCCGAGTTTGACGAAGTGGTTTTCGTTCTCGCCGTGCGATCGCCCGTGGAGGCAACTCAATCGCTTCTCGTTCACAAAATCAAAGAGTGGCGATCAGATCGTGCCGATCTCGATTTGTACGGGATGCTCAAGCACCGCAATGGATCGGTCGGGTACGACTACCGGCGCATGCTTTCGCAGTTGCACGAGCTGCCCATCAACGAGTTTTTATTGATTCCCTATTTTGAAGACGAATCAGACGGGTATGCCGTCGTTGATCGTTTCATGAAAATTGTGACGGGAAAACCGGCCATTCGATTAGAGGGTGATTTTGGATCGCGCCGCATTCACCCCAGCCTCCCGTTGTCGTCGTTGAAGCGTCTTGTCGCTTTGAAGAAGTTAAAACCCTACGTTGAGCGCGTTCCGTTTCTTGCCGCGATCATTCAGTCACTTTTCCTCCGTATCTTGAATGCGGATCGATCCAAAGTGATGCTAGCGGGATTCAACACCCGTTCGTCTGATTCCGGAGATTGGGTGATTTCCCGGGAAGAACGTGCGCGGATAATTGAGCTCTACGGAGATCTCGGGGACGACCTCCGAAAGGCATTGGGCGCCCGATCAACTCAGGCAGAATGGCGTTCGTGGTTTAAGGCGACGGGAATCTAAATGTCAAAGGTTCGACTCCTTGTCCACCTGGGGCCGATGAAAACCGGAACCAGCTCGTTTGCGTATCATTTTTCGCGACTTACGTCAGCCGGAACACTTCCGCGATCAGTGATCTATCCAACGGGCGAATTGTGGTTTCCCGCTCGGGGCGAGATTGTCAAACATCACGACCTCGTCGAGATTGCCCTTGCGCCACTCAACGCTTCCGGAGAACGTCGACGGAGCACGGACGCAACCCCCGCTCTCATCCGTGGACGATTGTCCGCAATTGTGGCTGAGGCGACCAGACGAGGCGGGGATGTTCGTGTGGTGATGGTGTGTGAGATTGGCGATCAACGCGCCGCTCCCAAACTCGGAAAAGTTTTGCGGGAATATTTTGATTCTGTGGATTTTGTCATTGTTGCGCGCGACCAGCCGAGCGCAATCCGATCCTTGATTGCTCAACAGATTCGGATGTGGGACCGCACCGATGGAACCGCTCTCGATCCCAATGCTTTTACCCGCAAACACGCGGCGCGTGGGTCTTATGATTATGCGCGGTTGTGGGACAAGTGGAACACCGGCTCCGATGATTACTCGGTCCACTTTGTTCCGTATCGATCAGGCGTTAACACAACTGATCTGTCACAAGACATTTTTACCGCCACTGGGTTTGGCGATTTTCCGCACAGTCCAGACCTGAGCAACGGGGAAAGAATTCATTCAACCTTCTCCCACAAGAGGATGAACGATTTGGCAACAATCAAAAGTTGGGCGCTCCGTCTTGCAGTGATTCCGGGGGCTCTCTGGCTGAGTCGTTGGCTCTTTCACTTTGTGGTGCGGCGGGCACACTCCGAGCTAAAGGGCGACGCTATCCAACCCAGCGATACCTGGACACTCTCTCCCGCCGAACATTCCTTCATTGTCGAGAAATATCGCACATCCAACAAACAATTCCGCGAGAAATTGGGGGCTGAGGGCAACAACGCTCGATGGGCTGAATGGTTTGCGCGAACTCTGGACCCGGTGACATGACCGTCACTCGCGCGCTCGTCCATCTTGGCCCCGTCAAGACGGGAACCACTGCGCTGTCCCGCTATTTCACGCTCACCAATCGATCTGGTACGACTCCGAAATCCATCGTCTTTCCCACGGGGGATCTCTGGTTCGGAGAGGACGGCAATATTGTTCGCCAGCGCTACGAGATGGAAGGACTGATGAGTAAAGCCCATCGGCCCCCGGGAAACGAGTCGGACGCGTCCCTGCCAGGAAGTGATGTGGACATCGCGTTGGCAAAGGTTTCTGACGCGCTTCGCGCGACAAAGTTGAATTCCGCAACGGCGGTCTTTGTTGTCGAGACCGGGTTACCACGTTTTGATCCGCGCCACCTCAACGCCGTGATGCGGCGACATTTCGATGTTGTGGACTATCTGTTTATCGCGCGCCGGCAAGACAAACTAGTGAGTTCGATTATCGCCCAGCACATGAAAATGCGGGAAAAGCGATGGGCAACACTAAGCCCACGCTGGGAAATGTTGAAAGTCCCCCGACTTCGCGATTTCGCCGCCCTCGATTATGCCGCCCAATACCGACGTTGGGTGGACGTGGTCGGCGCGGATCATGTCTTCGTCGTGCCATACGACGAAGACGACCACGGTTCATTCGGGACAATCGATCGAATCTTCGAATTTGCTAACTTGGGGGTTGCTCCTCGAGTTGAGGGTATCGAAGGGTTGCGCATTCACCCGACCTTTTCCACATTGGGAATGAAGAAAATGGCGTGGCTAAAATCCATCACGCGTGTTGCGTGGCTCTGGCCACCATTTCGTCCGCGTTTGACCGAGGCGTGGACGTCGCGGTTGTTCACGTACCACAATCAGGCGATCGACGGTTTACCTGACGATGACGGAACTCCTTTTGAACCGTGGACGTTGTCGGCGTCAGATCGCCGCTGGGTGATGCGCAGATTTCTTACCTCCAACCGAACGTTACGGTCCATGCAGTCCTCGCACGGTGCGAGCTGGGATGAGTGGATTCGCCAAGTAGAGGAGAACTCCCGGTGACGAAATCTATTGCCCTTGATATCACCGCGATCGCGGAGATGAATTTCACAACCGGTGTGCAGCGCGTGATACGCCAATTTGTCGCGGCCCACTCGGACGAAATCGAATTCATTCGATACGACTATGACGCAAACGTGTGGCGAAGCGTCCCCGAACTAGGAAGTATCGTCGTGCGCGAAAGAGGCGGAATCGTTGCGCAAGCCCGAGCGGCGGCTGAAAAAGCAACAGTCGGCGTCGTTCACATGGCGCGCCGTACGTCCCCCCGCAACCTCTTGCGTGAAGTTCCATTCGCACGACCGGCTTACTTCTGGCTGAAGGATTTCATCGCTCGCAACCTACAGTCGCAAGCGGTTGAACGAACCTATTCACTCAGGTCCCAACCAATCTGGGAGCCGAATCCGAATCAGACCTATCTCATGATGGACATCCCAGTAAAACTGATGCACACGTGGGCGATGCAAGACGTCTTTGCGACGAAGGTAATGCGCAGCATTATCTATGTGCATGATCTGTTTCCGTTGTCCCACAGGCATCTATTTGAGCGAGAAAACATTGGGGGTGTCCGCAGCCTTCATCTTGAATACCTCGACGCGGTCAGCGATGCAACCGATGTCATCACGAACTCCGAATTCACATTGAGCCAATACCTCCGCTTTCTTGACCTGCTTGAAACAGGGACGAATCACACGCAGAATCGCTCGGTGGTCTATCTTCCGTGGCCGCATTTCAGCGCTCGCGGGGCCAAAGACGATTCTCTCGCCAAACGAATTTTCCAGGATGCGTCAATTCGTGTCCTCCTGATTGGGCAACTGGACAAAAGAAAAAACTTTCACGTGGTGGTCTCGGCAATTCGCGAACTTCTCAAGAACGGGGAAAACGCGCGTCTTGGAATTCTCGCGGGCTACTCAATGATGACCGACAACGTGTTGCAGAGCGCCCTTGACGCGTGCACCCCAGAACAGCGCTCACGTATCAGTATCGAGGGAATCGTATCGGACGCCGAACTTCTCGCGATTTATGACGCCGTTGATGTTGTCGCGGTTCCATCGCTCGCCGAGGGGTACGGTCTGCCGGTCGTCGAAGCGCTGTCGCGCGGAAAGCGAGTTCTTGTGGCGAATTCGACCGCACTTCCGGAACTTGCGACGAAGTTTGACCACGATGCAGTGACGATTATCGAGCCGTTTGATGTCCAGGGTTGGGCTGACGCTATCCGGCGCACCAACCAACTTCCCCCACTTCCGCCGGTGAAATTGTCCCCGGAGTTCCCCAAGAGCTGGCGCGAGTTTGGCACGAGAATCATGGCGAAACCGCGGCGACGATGACACCCGAAAACAACCATTGGCAGCAACGAACCGCAAACCCACGTTGACTGAGTTGCCGTAAGCGCCCTAAGCCTCCTCATCGTCCTCGGTCGGATCGGGCATAATGACGCGGGCAATTCGGTTCGACACCCTCTCGACGACGGTCATCGCAGTCAACGTTGTCCGGAGGGACATTGCCATGAGAACGATGAGCAACTTGTTGAGCGCCGAATCATTGCTGTTCACGGCAAAAAGCCACGATTCCATTGCGGCAGCGCCGATCGTGCCCGGGACGACAAGGAGAACTAGGGGCCAAATCACTGTGAGGCGAAGGATTGGAATCTTGGCCCGAAGCCGAATACGTTCGGTGTGAACGTGAATTTCGGCTGAATCACTGTCGGATCCCGCATCCTGCAGTTTGTCCCGCAGCGCCGCGTGGTCCTTTTCATTTTGCTCAAACCCGGCCAGCCACCTTTTCACGGCGGTGGGGAGATAAACAAGAATCGCCACAACGAGGACGACCAGAACAATCGCCGACGGGTAGTAGCCGAACACAATCAACGAACAAACGACACCAATGACGGCACTGACAGCACTCCCCATCTGAAACACCATGAGCAGAAGCCGACTTCTGCCAAACATGTGCCGTCGTCGTTGTTGAATCGCAAACCCATCGAGACCGTCGTCGAGTTCTTTCAGCGTAATTTTGCCGAGACGCGCAGTATTCCGCTTCCGCAAGAAATAGGTTGGGACTCGCAGAAGGTAACCACCAATTATCGTGACAGCAAAAACAATGAGAATGAAATCCCATGGTGGAAGCCCACGAATTGTCACGATAAAGCCTCGAAGCCACGCAAACGAATTCATCCAGGCGGGAACAGTGTCCGCGAGAACCATTCCGAACAGCACAAGTCCGAGGAACGTCGCCAGAAACGCCAATACAATTCGGTACGTCAATTCCCAACGGAAGCTGCGACAAAGGAAATAGAACTCGTGCATGTCAATCAGATTCGACGGCTGAGAACGAGTCCCAGCAGCTTCTGCACAGAATCCTCCACGGGCTGCGTCCCGTCAAGTGTCACATCGGCCGCGAGCGGCACTTCGTAGCCCTGGCCAACTCCGGTCATCTGCATCGACTTGTCGGCCTGGCTGCGAGCGTAGAGGCCTTTGGGATCACGCTGCATACAAATCTCAAGCGGGGTGTCAACGAAGACCTCGATGAAATCTCCGTCAGCAAAGCGCTCCTTTGCCATTTCGCGATCCTCACGGAACGGCGAGACGAGTGACACGATAACGACGATTCCCGCCTCCATCATGAGCTCTGCAACGCGTGCGACCCGGCGCACGTTTTCTTTGCGGTCTTCAGGCGAGAACCCGAGATCCTCGGACAGTGTCGATCGAACGGTGTCTCCGTCGAGGGTAAATGACCGAAGCCCAAGCGTGATGAGCGACTTTTCGAGTTCGTCGGCGACGGTACTCTTTCCTGAACCAGGAAGACCGGTCAGCCAGAGGACGCACGAGCGTAAACCATTGAGTTTTTCGCGTTCGGCGCGGTCCACAGCGAAATCGTGCTTGACGACGTCCGATTCGCGCACGAGCGGGTGTTTGGACATTCCCGCCGCAACCGTCTTCGCAGTGAGGCGATCGACGAGGATGAATCCACCGGTGTGAAGCGATTCGGCATAGGGGTCGAGCAGAATCGGACGGTCGGTGACTATCTCGACGCGCCCAATGTCATTGACCTCGAGTGCGCGGCCACGAGCCTGCTCCCCGGTCGTTATGTCGCGCACGTAACGGACGGTCTCGACTCGAGCGGGAATCTCGATAGGACCGCTCCGCAGGATGTAGGAAGCGTGAGTATCCAGGGGCTTGGTGTCAATCCAGACGAGGTCGGCGAGGTGCGCTCGCGACGAGGGGATTTCGCCGGCCGCACCGACAATGACGTCGCCACGAGCGATGTCGACCTCGCGATCGAGCGTGACATGAACCGCCTGTGCGTCTCCTGCCGATTTAGTTTCGTTGGGCGCGTAAATTCCGGCAATGATCGCTTCGGTCATGGCGGGCCACACGCGAATGGTGTCACCGACGGTGACGGTGCCGCGCGCAATGGTTCCGGCGTACCAGCGGACGTCACCGGCTTTAGACACGAACTGCACAGGAAGACGGAGGCTTCCATCGCCACCCGATCGGTTGAACGTGCGCTCTTGGTCGAGTAGCGACAGAATTGTGACCGAATCCCCCCACGACATGTTCTCGGATGGGACGGTTACGTTGTCACCGACCATGCCGGACACAGGGATATAGGTGATGTCCTCGAAACCAAAGGGCTCAAATCGTCGGCCGAGTTCTTCGATGATTCCATCGAAAACCGACTTGTCGTAACCGACCGCATCCATTTTGTT
>JAEMRP010000230.1 GCA_016463265.1 Microbacteriaceae bacterium
GGCGCAATCGAACCGGCATAGAGGAAACAACTCGCGAGATCGAGACGAGCCGCGGCCATGAGCATGCCGGGGATGGACTTGTCACACCCCGCAAGAAGAACGGTGCCGTCAAGGCGCTCGGCCTGAACCACGGTTTCCACCGAGTCAGCAATTACTTCACGTGAGACGAGCGAGAAGTGCATCCCTTCGTGACCCATCGAAATGCCATCCGAAACTGAAATCGTGCCGAACTGCAGCGGGTAACCGCCACCGGCGTGAACGCCTTCTTTTGCGGCCTGCGCGAGGCGACCGAGCGAAAGGTTACAGGGCGTGATCTCGTTCCACGAACTCGCAATACCGATTTGAGGTTTGTCCCAGTCCGCGTCTCCCATCCCCACGGCACGGAGCATTCCGCGCGAGGTGGTCGCTTCGATTCCATCGGTGACGACCCGCGAGCGCGGTTTGCGGTCAATCTCAGTCATTCTCTTATCTTACAAACCATTGGCGTGCTAGCGCGCGGTCGGTGACGGTATCGTTATCGGCGGAGGTTTAGCCATGAAAAAGTTCCTGCTCAACGGTAGCTTTCTCAGCGCCATTTTTTCCGTTTTCGGGCTCGTCAAATCAACGGTGTCCGGCAAACGCGACTGGAAACTCGCTCTTTTGTGGATTTCCTGGATCGTGAGCCTCGTCGCCATCATCGCGGCAATCACTGACCCCGACGACGACGAGTACGCCGAGTAGTTTCTGTATGAATGACGAAAGCCGACCCGGAAGGGTCGGCTTTCGCGCACAACAGTTCGGCTAACGAAGCGCCTTGAGCAACTGAGGCTTCGACATCGTCGAGTAACCGGCTACACCGCGGGTCTTTGCTGCGGCACGAAGCTGGGCGACTGACCACGACGCGTCGGGCGCCCCGGTGAGTGCTTCCTTGACGCCGGCAGCGGCCTTGGCCGCACTCGACTTCACGGTCTTGCTGACAACCTTGGCTTCCGTCGCAATGGTCTTGGCCGCCTTGTTCGCGCGGGCCTCAGCAGTCTTGGCTGCGGCCGTCGCCTTGCTCTTGACGTCCTTGCTGACGGTCTTGGCGGTCTTGGTCGCCTTCTTGACGACCTTGGTGCCTTCGCGCTGTGCATTCTTGACGACCTTGGTGCCTTCGCGCTTGGCTTGGGCAGCGAGTTTGTTTACCTCGCGTGACGCGTCGTCGGCGAAGCCACCGGCGCGCTTGGCCGCGTCTGCGGCGAGGTTACGAGCGGCGTCGGCAAGCTGGTCGGCTTTTTTGTCGGCGCGCGACACCATTTTGGAAAGATTTTGGAAAAAACTCATGGAAAAACATCCTTACTATTTTGAGTGATTCGTGTGTCGCCGATGAGCGCGACATCCTGAGTTTACGCAATGTCGTCGGGAAAGTCGGGAAATACACAGTTACGGCAGCGCCACGGTCACGGCACCAAGGGTCGTCATCGCGATTCCCCCGATGGTCCGCATCGCAACAACGCGGTCCTGGGACTTCGCGAACCAGTCGCGGGCGGCTCCGGCGGTCAGGGCATAAATCGCATCCCCCGAGATACCGAAGACGACAAAAATCACGCTCAGCAGAATCATCTGAAACACGATCGGCGTGCCGCTGGATACGACGAACTGCGGGAACGCGGCAGAGAAGAACACGATTGTCTTTGGGTTCGACAGACCGACGAGGATTGATTCGCGCA
>JAEMRP010000054.1 GCA_016463265.1 Microbacteriaceae bacterium
GGTGTACCTCGGGGTTTTCCGTCGCGAGGATGTTCTCGCGGTCGGTGGTTTCAACGAGTTGCTCGTTCGCGGACAGGACTGGGAACTCAACGCACGTCTTCGCGAGAACGGCAAGGTCGTGTGGTTTGACCCGAGGCTCAAGGTCGGGTACTACCCGCGCCGCGACATCGTGTCCCTCGCGCGTCAGTTTCTCACGACGGGCACGTTCCGCGCGTTCATTTTGCTCGCGAACCCGAAGCGCACTCGCCTGAAGTATCTTGTCCCGCCCACGTTCGTTCTCGCCTCAATCGCCGCCGTGGTCGGGCTCATCGCGACTCTCAACTGGTGGTGGCTGTTGCCGCTATATGCGTATGCCGCGGTTGTTCTCGGAAGCGCGTGGCTGTCGAAGGGACTCAGCCCGAAGTCTCGCATCGCGCTCATGGCGGTTCTGCCGACGATGCACCTGTCCTGGGGCATCGGCTTTTGGCGCGGGGTCTTCACGTTCCGCGGGCGCGACACCGACGTGCCGCTCAACACCGCTGCCATCTCGGTGCACTCGTAACCGGCCGCCATCTCGGTGCATTCTTAACCCTCCGCTCGGTTGGGTAAACTGAACCGTTAGCCTGACGGGGAAGGATTTCATGAGCTCGATCGTGGTGTGTTCGTTTTATACGGATGACGAGTATTACCGAAACGAAGCGAAGGCTCTGAAAGCGGACCTTGACAAAATCGGCGTCGAGTATGTTCTCGAGGAAATCGCCAAGAAGCCTGGCCAGGACTGGGCGGACATGTGTCGCCAAAAGGTTCCGTTCCTTCAGTCGGTGTGTGAACGGTTTCCCGACAAGAAGGTTTTTTGGATCGACGTCGATTGTCGCCTGTTGTCTCTGCCCGATTTTGTTCGGAACTCGAGCGCCGACATCATCGGTTTCCAGCGCGGCTTTGGTTCGTCGCTGACAATCGGCTATCACAACCGCACGCGCTTTTGGGAGCCATGCTTTTGGGGTGTCGGCACGAGCGAGAACGCGCGCAAGATGATCGCCGACGCGGCGGCGCTGGAGGCTCAATCGGAACTCAAAGCGACGGACGACTATTTCTTCGAGGACGGTTGGCGCCAGAACGCCGATTCGCTCACGTTCCAGGTCATCCCGTCGGTTGCGGTTGTCGGTAAGGGTGACCCATCGCTCAAGGTCACGCCATTCTTCGTGTTCGGTTCGTCGGGAAATGTGTCCGAGTTCAAGGGCAAGGTCGAGCAGCACAAATCGGCGTCGAAACTGACGGTTCGCAGACGCATCACGATTTTTGGCAAAAAGGTTCTCAAGGGATTTTCCAAGCCCGTCGCGCGTCGACTCGTGAATATTGCCGACCGTGTCGGAATCACTGCGATCCTCACTGGTCAGGGTTCCGTGGGAAAAACTCTTTCTCGCCGCGCCATCACCCACAAGATTTTGCGTGCCGGTTTCGACGGCAACCGGACAGAACTCGCGAAGTATTCGGTTGACCTTAATACGACAGGTGTGACGACAAACGAAGAGCGGGCGACGATCGTTGCCGCGAACACGTTTGCCCACTATTCCGCCCGCGAGTCAGAGAAGCACGTCACCCTGACCTGGTGGGCCCGTCCGTTCCCCGGAAACTTCGGAGACTGGCTCAGCCCCCTCATCATCGGCAATTACACGAGCGACCGAATTCTGTACCACTCACCGACTGTGCCGATCGTGGAACACCACCTCATCTCGACCGGATCGATTGGGCGTTTCATCACGCCGTCATCCATTGTGGTCGGCACGGGCATTTCGTCCGACGACGTCGAACTTCACCCGAAGGCCGAGTACATCTCGGTTCGAGGTCCGATCACCGCAAAACTGGTGAAGGAGTGCGGCGGGCCTGACGTCGAATCCTTCGGAGACCCCGGAGCGGTGATGTCGCGAATCATCCCGCTGGCCCGCCCGAAAAAAACTAACGGCAAGACTGCTTTTGTCCGGCACTTCACGCACAGCAGCATGCCCATGCGTTTGCCCGACGACTTCGAGGAACTGTCCGTGCTGATGTCGTCGCCTGACAAAATTGCCGAATTCCTGGGCAGACTAATCGCTTTTGACCGCGTGGTGACTAGCGCGATGCACGTGTTCATCGTTTGCCAGTCTTACGGAATCCCTTGTTCTCTCGTCACGTTCGAGGGCTTCGAAGACGCGGTTCACGGCACCGGACTCAAGTACGGCGACTACGCACTCGGTGTCGGGCTCGAGACGATCAGTCCGGTCAGCGTGCCGGTCGACCTGCGTAAATTCTCGTTCGCCAACATCGAACGCGATGACACCGTGTCCGAAGCGAAAAAGGACGAAATCATCGACGCGATCAAACGCGGTCTTGCGGCCGAGGCACGATACCGTTAGGTCATCATGATCACCTTGGTGCTGCAGTTCCGGTCGGCGATGGCTGACCTTTTCCGTACGCGCCGTGACCGATTCATCGTTGCGGGACTGGTGTCGATTGGTGCACTCGTCTCGGCGGCGGAACTGTTGTCCGCCCAATTGTTTTCGAACATCATCATTCCCGACACGGGGGTGACCCGAACGACCAACGACACCATCGTTTTGGCCGCCGTATTCCTGGTCGTGTTCGGTGGACTTCGTGTGATCAATTACGGGCAGAGCCTCTACCGCGTCAACGTGTTCGAAAAGGCCTTCCACGGCAACTCGGCGTCGCGCGCGGGGGAGTCATGGCGCTGGGCGACAGCCATGGAACTGACGTCAATCTTGACGATGGGCGCACGAATCGTCGTCATCGGTGCCGCGCTGTTCTTTTTGTCGCCGGGGTTCGGTCTTGCGAACCTGATCATCGCGCTGGGAGTCATCCAGGTGTTCGGAATATCGCTCCGCCGTCAGTTCGTCACCCAGCAGGGTTTCCGAGACCAACAACAAGCGAAAGAGCCCGTGTCCAGTGCCGACAAGGTACGTGCGCGAATCAAGGCGGGCGAGCTCGCCTCGCTGATTGCGAGTGTTGGCGTCATGATTCTCATGGCTGCTCTCATTGCGCTGACGGTTCTCGGTGATATCGCTGCCGGAGCTGCGCTCGTGTCGTTCCTCGCGGTTCGCATGATCGGTCAGATGTATTCGGGGATCGCCTCGGGGCTGATGCGATTTGCTCGAGCGAGAGTGAACAGTGACTGAGCGGGCCCTCACGATTGCCTATTCGGTTCTCGCCGAGGGGTTGTCGCGAGTCGAGTTGCCGCCCGTCAGGCCCGATACCGAAATTCTGATGCTGGTGCAGGGCACCGGGGGAGTCGCACCGAGGCGCCGCGATGTCCGGGTCATCCGCCTCGATTCGACCGGAGTGACTGCGAGCCGCAACGCTGCGATTCGCGAGGCGATCGGTGAGGTGTTGGTTTTCGGTGAAGAAGACGTGACCTGGCTGACCGACGGGCTCGCCGCGGTTCTCGCGACGTTCAAGGACAACCCGCGCCTCGCGGTGTTGCTTGGTCGAGCCAACGACGAAACCGGTTCACTGCGAAAGCGTTACCCGGCGTTTCGCGAATCGGCCACGATATGGAATTCGGCCCGCGTCGGCACGATCGAACTCGCCGTTCGCCCCGAGCTGATTCGCCAAGCGAAGGTGACGTTCGACGAGGACTTCGGGGCGGGAACCCCGAATTTCCTCGGTGACGAGTACATCTTTGTTGCCGACGCGAATCGCGCGAAACTCAAGTGCGACTATTTCCCCATCACGTTCAGTCAGCACCCGAAGGATTCGTCGGGGATCCGATTCGGCACCGACGCCGATGCTCGCGCTCGGTCGCGCGTGTTCGAGCGGGTGTTCGGGTGGTTTGCGCCGGTGGTGCGCGCGGCGTTGTGGTTGCGCAACCCCGGCCGGTTCGGCTCGTTCGCCCGTGGCGTTCGGTTCGTTACCGGCGTGTTCCCGAAATAGCCCAGCGCAGCGCCTCGGTGATGGTTCGGTGTTCGAACACGAACCCGTCTTTTTCGAGCGCCGTCGCCCGAATCTTCTGAGATGCCAAGAGTAGCTCTCGGCCGGCATCGCCAAGTAAGCCGATGGCCCAGGCGGGAATGACAAACAGGTGCGGGCGCTTCATGATTCGCGCGAGCTCGCGCGTCACCTCGACGGAACGTGCGGGCGTCGGTCCGACGAGATTGACCGCACCCGCCAGTTTCGAGTCGATGAGGTGCACGATGGCGCGAACTTCGTCGCGGTGACTGATCCACGGCCACCACTGTTGCCCCGAGCCGACGCGCGCACCGGCGAAGAACATCGTCGCCAGTCGAAGCGGGGCGAGCGCACCACCATCACCAAGAACGAGCCCGGTTCGCAGGAACACGGTTCGACACGTCGCTCGTGAAGCATCGGCTTCCCAGCCTTCTACGACATCCGCGAGGAATCCGGCACCTCGCGCGCTGGTCTCGGTCAATTCGGCGTCAGCCCGATCACCGTAGATTCCGACGGCCGACCCCGACAGGAAAACCTTCGGCACGACTTTCGCGAGATTGATCGCGGTCACGAGGGTCGTCGTCGCCTCGCGGCGGGACGCTACAATCGACTCGCGAACCGACCGCGTCCACGGAATTTGCGAGATGCTCGCCCCGGAAAGATTGATGACGGCGTCAGCGCCAGACAGAGCGGCGGGGTCGAGTGTTCCAGATGCCGGGTCCCACGAGACCTCGTCGGCCCGAGTCGCCGGTCGACGAACGAGCCGCGTCACCGACCACCCGGTTCCCGTCAGTTCCGCGACGAGCGCACGACCAATGAAACCGGATGCACCGGCGATGACCGCGCGACGATTCGACATCTCACACCTTCCTTCGGTGGTTTGAAGTCTAGATGTTGTGGTCGGATCCGACTCGCGTGGTGCGGGGTGTCCCGGGCTTTTCTAGTCCGAAGGTGATGCCGCGCTTGGCGAACAACAAGTAGATCTCGCACCCGAGGCAGTAGCCGAAAGCGGCGTTGAGGAACGCGGCAACGAACGCGAATGCGGCGGCGACGGTAACGGCGGCAGGGACTCCGAAGTTGTAGAGCAGAACTCCCGAAATGGTCACGATGAATCCGACAATCTGTGAGAACGTCGGACCGGCGGGGCTTTCGACGAAGGTTGGAGCCTTCAGGCGCGGGCGGATGAACTTCGCAAAGAACAGGCCGTAGGGGGACTGTTGGACTCCGCCGATTGCTCCCCAGAGGAAGATCGCCGACAGCACGACGAGCAAAACATACCCCGGCGCTTCGCTGTTGATGGGTGCCGTCGCGAGGGGGATCGAGATGAACACGTCGACAAGCAGCAGGACGGCGGTGATGGACGCACCAAAACGCGGTCCTCGGGGGTCGATTCCGGTGGGCTTGCTCATATGACGGTCTCCTCGGTTGTTGTGACAGATCGGGCGGGAATGGTGCCTTCGATGGCGTTGATGAACGTTTCGGCGGGGGCGATGCCGTTGATGCGCGCGCGAATCTCGCCGTCCGGGCTCACGATGAGTGTTGTCGGGGTCGATCGAATCGATAATCGGTTCGCGAGGTCGAGGTGTTCGACCGCGTCGATGTCTCGATAGGCGACGTCACTGCGGAAATTCGCGATCTTTTCGAGGCGCGGTTTCAACTGCGCGCACGGCGCGCACATCGCGGTCGTGAACTGAAGGATCGTCGTCTTGCCCGCTTCGCGAAAGTCGAGCGAGATGGTCGAACCGCTCTGGGCGACGACTCGGCCCTGCCGGCTCTTCCAGACGAGACCGAGCAGCGTCGACACGACGAGCAGTCCCGCAACGATTCCGTACTCCATGTCTCCACGGTATTCACGAGTGCTCGTTACGGCTAATCCCGACCACTTTTGTTACGTAACATCCCGCATTGTCCGCATTGTCGGAGGAAATAGGGGAATTAGGCGCGAATCGGGCACAATGGGTTCATGTACATCTCTGCTCGAGTCGATTACGCGATGCGCGCGTTGCTCGAACTCGCCTCCGCCCAGCGCGACAACCCGCGGGCGTTGCTCAAGGGCGATGCGATCGCCGAGACGCACGACATTCCCACCAAGTTCCTCGTCGGGGTGTTGACGACACTTCGCACCGCCGGAATTCTGCAGAGCATGCGCGGTCGCGACGGGGGATTCCGCCTCGCCAAGCCCGCCGCCGACATTCGGGTTGCCGACGTCATGCGCGCACTCGAGGGCCCGCTCGCCGAGGTTCGCGGGGAACGCCCCGAAGAAACCGAATACCTGGGCGCGGCCGAGCACTTGCGCGACCTCTGGATCGCGACCCGGGTCGCTCTTCGCAGCGTGCTCGAGACCACGAGCCTCGCCGACATCGAAACCGGAAACCTCCCCAGCGAGGTGGCCGCTCTGCTGTCAGCGCCCGGTGCGTGGGCACGGCGTTAGGTCGCTCGCAATCGGTAGGCTGAAGTCATGAGTGATGTGCAGTTCCGCAGCGACGTAACCGTCGAACTCGTTCGCTCTACCGCTAACGACCGCGACGTCTTGTTTGCGGCTCGTGTCTCGACGCAGGGCGAGCAATCACTCGAGGGCAACGCCGACGACGCCACCGACCGCGACAAGGGGCTCATCAACTATTTGATGCGCGACCGCCACGGTTCGCCGTTCGAGCACAATTCGATGACGTTCTATGTACAAGCACCGATTTTCGTGTTCCGCGAGTTCATGCGCCACCGCATCGCCTCGTACAACG
>JAEMRP010000231.1 GCA_016463265.1 Microbacteriaceae bacterium
ATTGTCGTCGAGGCCGACGAACGAGACGGCCACCTCGTCGACGTCATCATTTCGGGGGACTTCTTCCTCGAACCGGACGAGGCGCTGGACGCTATGACCGGCGCAATCGAGGGACTTCCGCTCACCGCCGACGCGGGCGAAATCGCGCGCAGGGTTCGTGACGCACTCCCGGACGACGTCGTCATGCTCGGTGTTCACCCCGAAGCGGTCGCAACAGCGGTCCGCCGCGCGATTGCCGACGCCCGATCTTTCACAGAGTACAACTGGGAATTCCTTGCACCAGAACCACTATCGGCGGCCGAACACATGGCATTCGACCAGGTCTTGACCGAAGAGGTCGGTGCCGGCCGACGCGGTCCGACGCTGCGTTTCTGGGAGTGGAACGAAAAAGCGGTGATTATCGGATCATTCCAATCACTTCGGAACGAGGTTGACGTCGACGAGGCCGCCGCCCGCGGTATCGGGGTGTTTCGCCGCGTGAGCGGCGGAGGCGCAATGTTCATAGAACCCGGAAACACCATCACCTACTCGATATATGCACCGGCTGAACTAGTCCGCGGTATGTCATTCGCCGACTCCTACGCGTTCCTTGACGATTGGGTCCTGCAGGCACTGAACTCCATCGGAATCGCGGCAGAGTACAAACCACTCAACGACATCGCTAGCCCGTTGGGCAAGATTGGCGGGGCGGCGCAAAAGCGTTTGGGAAACGGTGCTGTGTTACACCATGTCACGATGGCCTACGACATCGATGCCAACGCGATGTTGCGGGTTTTGCGAATCGGTCGAGAGAAACTGAGCGATAAGGGAGTCACGAGCGCGGCCAAGCGTGTGGACCCGATCAAGAGCCAGTCGGGGATGACGCGCACCGAGGTCATCGACACGATGGTCGAGACATTCCGAAGGCTCTACGGACTGACAGACGGAGTCATCACCGCCGACGAGCGTGCTCGAGCCGCACAGCTCGTGACAGACAAATTCCTCACCGACGAGTGGTTACGCCGAGTTCCCTAGGCTTCGAACTTGTAGCCGAGACCGCGAATCGTCACGATGAACTTCGGATTAGCTGGGTCGGGTTCGATTTTGCTGCGGATGCGCTTCACGTGGACGTCAAGCGTCTTTGTGTCCCCGTAATAGTTCGAACCCCAGACTCGGTCGATGATTTGCCCCCGCGTCAGCACTCGGTTCGTGTTGTCCATGAGGTATTCGAGCAACTCAAACTCTTTAAGCGGCAGGGTCACGGGCTGACCATTGACCGTGACCGCGTGGCGTTCGGTGTCGAGGCGAACAGGACCGGCTTCGAGGACCAATCGGCTCTCGTTCGAATCGGGAGCGGCGCCGCGACGCATAACCGCCTTAATCCGTGCTAGCAGCTCGCGGGTTGAATAGGGCTTCACGACGTAGTCATCAGCGCCGATTTCCAGACCGACGACCTTGTCAACCTCAGAGTCCTTCGCGGTGACCATGATGATCGGCACATTAGATCGCGTGCGGATTTCACGACAGACGTCGACTCCGCTCATTCCAGGAAGCATTAGATCCAACAGAATCAGATCCGGAGAACCGTTTTGCCATTCGATGAGCGCCGAGGGTCCGTCGGCGGCTTCGAGAACCTCGAAACCTTCGCGCCGAAGGATGTACACGAGGGGTTCCCGCAGGGATTGTTCGTCTTCGACTACGAGCAC
>JAEMRP010000232.1:0-926 GCA_016463265.1 Microbacteriaceae bacterium
GCTCCCACGGAACGGAATTGTCGGAATCATCGGCCCGAATGGCGTGGGAAAGACCACGTTGTTCAAGACCATCGTCGGGCTCGAACCGCTCGATTCCGGTTCACTCAAGGTCGGCGAAACCGTGAAACTGTCCTATGTCGACCAGTCCCGCACCGGCATCGACCCGGCTAAGAACGTCTGGGAGGTCGTGTCCGAAGGACTCGATGTCATTCAGGTTGGGAACGTCGAGATCCCGTCGCGCGCATATGTTTCGACGTTTGGTTTCAAAGGCCCAGATCAGCAAAAGAAGGCAGGGATTCTCTCCGGCGGAGAGCGCAATCGTCTCAACCTCGCGTTGACTCTCAAGCAAGGCGGAAACCTACTGCTTCTCGACGAACCGACCAACGACCTCGATGTCGAAACGCTGTCGTCTCTCGAGAACGCTCTTCTCGAGTTTCCCGGTTGTGCCGTGGTTATCACCCACGACCGTTGGTTCCTTGACCGAATCGCTACCCACATCCTTGCCTACGAAGGGACAGCCGAAGACCCGTCGAATTGGTATTGGTTCGAAGGAAACTTTGAGTCCTATGAAACCAACAAGATCGAGCGACTTGGGGCCGATGCGGCCAAGCCACACCGCTCGACCTACCGGAAGTTGACGCGCGACTGATGCCAGTGACGAAGATCACCTCGCTGACGTTCACATCGCGTGAACCTATCAGTGACCTTGCGACGTTCATCGATAGATCCGGGCTGATTGACAATTCCGCGGTTCGGCTCGTCGCAAAGGGCCACCTCGTCGTCGCCTGGGTCCAGGTTCTCGCACCGCGGGGTCTCAACGACACCACCCCTACGATTCTGGGCATGCGCGGTGCTGAACTCGCGGTCGAAGCAAAGTTTGACATCGTTGTCCCCATCGATTCCCTCCGCGCTCGATTCGACAATGC
>JAEMRP010000232.1:936-1681 GCA_016463265.1 Microbacteriaceae bacterium
GTCGAATCAGAACTTGGTTTCGTTGTAACGATGCCGATGCAAGCACCGACCGTGCGGTGGAAGATTCCGCTTCCCCCTCAAAACGGATGGGAACCTCTCGGCAAGATCGGGGCGTCCGAACTTCAGGTCGTGGCGCGAGAAGGAATGAAGATCATCAAGCGCAAAGTGCCCAATAATGCAGAGGAACACGTTGTTCGTTCGTATCGTTCGCAGGTGTGGGGAACGACAATCAACGGCTCGCTCGGTTTGCCGGCCGGTGTCGCTCTCGCGGCGGAAACCCTCGGTTTCTTCGGGGACAAAGTGATGGACATCTCGGTCAAAGAGCCGTGGATTCGCTTGTCGTCGACACGCGGCGAAATTCTTGCCAAGCACACTCCCGTCATGCTCGACGAGGCCTAACTCTTAGAGAGTGGGTCGGTCACCCCGGTCTACACCGCTCATGGTGTTGACCATTGCGTGCGCAGCACGGTCGAGGTAGTCCATTAGTGTTTCGCGGTGCAACGGCGACAGAGACTCGGCGTCAACCGCCGCCGTCATGTGAATAAGCCAACGATCTCGTGCGTCATCGTCAATTCGAAAGGCGTTGTGACGGGCACGAAGACGCGGGTGCCCTCGTTCATCGGAATAGCTAGTCGGACCACCCCAGTACTGTTCGAGGAACGCGGTGAGTCTCCACACTGCTCCGTCCAAGTCGTCGGGGTACATGGGCCGAAGAAGGTCGTCCGTTTTGATGCCCTCATAGAAT
>JAEMRP010000233.1 GCA_016463265.1 Microbacteriaceae bacterium
TCGACGTCGACGAGGTAGTTGGCGGCGATTCCGGTCGCCGCGGTGAACGCGGCGAGCGTCGGGTAGTTGCCAGCGTCGTCCTCGTCCAGGTACAACGGCCAGTTGGCCCAATTGACGGTGGGGTCCGAATCCGAGATGTCTTCCGCGGCAACAAGAGCCTGTTCCCCGGGAGCACACGCGGCCAGCGACAATGCAATCGCACCACCAAATGCGCCACCGAGAAGGGCGCGTCGTGACATCTGGGCTGCGCGTGCGTGCTGCACGAGCTCGCGAATAATCGGATCTTCAGGAAGGTTTTGCTTGTTCATGCATTTCCTTTGCTCGGTGGGTGACTACTTTGTCGTCCCCGCGTATGTCTGATAATGGCACATTCGGTGACAAAAAGTAACTACTCACGCCGAATTACACCAGACTGAGTCAACACGGAAACGAATTTCGCAGAAATATCACGATTTTGTTGCGGAATCCCTCGCAAATCGCCATAATGACAGAGGGATTCCCCACCAATCGATTGTCACAGGAGACACACCATGCGGATTGCCGTTCCCGCCGAAATCAAAAACAACGAATATCGCGTCGCAATCACACCGGCAGGAGTGAAGGATCTGGTATCCGCCGGTCACTCCGTGATGATTCAATCCGGCGCGGGGCTGGGAAGTAACATCACCGACGATGAGTACCTGAAGCAGGGCGCTGAGATCGAAAAGGACGCCGCGAAGGTCTGGGCGGCCGGGGACATGATCCTCAAGGTCAAAGAGCCGATCGAAAGCGAGTACTCCTACTTCCGGGAGGGCATGCTTCTCTTCACCTACCTTCACCTCGCGGCCGAAGAGCACCTGACTAAAGCGCTTCTCGACGGGAAGGTCACCGCCATTGCGTACGAGACGGTTCAGCTTCCCACCCGCGCACTCCCGCTTCTCGCTCCGATGAGTGAGGTCGCTGGTCGCCTGTCAGTGATTGTCGGCGCGAATGCGATGCTTCGCCCCAACGGCGGAACCGGGCTTCTTGTCTCGGGTGTCCCGGGTACCCACGCCGCAAACATCGTCGTCCTCGGTGGTGGCGTTGCCGGCACCAGCGCGGTCGCGATGGCCGTCGGTTTGGGTGCGAACGTCACCGTATTGGACACCAACGTTCAGCGCTTGCGCGAACTCGACGCGTTGTACGCGGGCCGAGTTCAGACCCTCGCATCGAACGCCTACGAAATCGAAAAGGCCGCGGTGAACGCCGACATGGTCATCGGTTCGGTTCTTATCCCCGGAGCAAAAGCGCCGAAACTCATTACCAACGCGATCGTCAAAAAGATGAAGCCGGGAAGCGTTCTCGTCGACATCGCGATCGACCAGGGTGGCTGCTTCGAGGACTCGCACGCGACGACCCACAGCGAACCCACCTTTGCCGTTCACGACACAATCTTCTACTGCGTCGCGAACATGCCCGGGGCTGCGCCGCAGACGTCCACACACGCCCTGACCAACGCGACCGCGCCGTACGTTCGCGCACTCGCCGCCCAGGGATGGAAGGACGCACTTCGCGCGGATGCGTCGCTCGCGCTCGGACTCAACACCCATGACGGCACACTCACTAACGACGCGGTTGCCGTCGCTCACGGTCTCAGCGCGGTGTCGCTCGAGTCTGTTCTCGCGTAAAGCACAAACCGGAGACCCCGCCACGAACCCAC